>NZ_WIVR01000004.1:0-173200 GCF_009600525.1 Pseudomonas sp. FSL R10-1350 | reverse complement strand
GCCTATACAGGGCTGGAAATCTGGATCATGCGTCAGGGCGTAAGGGTGAGCCACTCACGCCCCTACCACCCTCAAACGCAGGGCAAGCTGGAAAGACAGCATCGCAGCATGATCAGAGAGGTTTTTAAAGGCGTGTGCCTGATTGACCTGCCCAGCGCGCAGTTCACGCTGGACGAATGGCGCAAGATCTACAACTTCGAGCGCCCGCACGGCGGCATAGGCATGCAGATACCAGCGTCTCGCTATACGCCCAGCGCACGGGAGTATCAGGAGGTGCTACCTGCCATCGAGTACGGTGCTGAGCTTCATGTACGAAAGGTGCAGGCTAAAGGTGAGATCTACTGGCAGGGTCAGCCCTGGAGGCTCGGTAAAGGTTTTAAGGGCGAGCGCGTAGGTGTACGAGAGGGTGTTGAGGATGGGCAATACGATGTCTTCTGGGGAAGCCATCGTATTGCGCAAATTGACAGAGTGACCGGGGTTGTAATATCAGGGAAAAAGCTTCGTTAACTGTTCGCTATGTCTCCGAACAAAGTGTTCGCTATGTCCCCGGTCCATACACTCCCGGAGGGAGAGGGGACCTATTGGGGGATATTAGCGATGTGCAGCGACCTGAGATGTATTAGATGAATCCATAATCGACTCAATTTTTTCAGGTCAATGGATCTTGTGGAACAACTCGGTCGGTTCCCTCTCCCTTGGGAGAGGGCCAGGGTGAGGGGCTTTTGCAGTCCGTCGTCACCCCACCCTTACCGTTTCGCAGTTGCAGGTGTATCGTATTCGCCTTTTGCGGGCGCTGAGCCCGCGCCGGATACGAGAGGTAGTTAAGTCCATGTCCTTTACCCGTCGACAAATACTCGGTGGTTTAGCCGGCCTGGTCGTGGTGGGTGTTGGCGCAGGGGGCGCTTCGCGTTACTGGTTGGGCAAGATGGCCGATGAGCAGGCCGGTCACGATTACGAACTGATTGCCGCGCCGCTGGACGTCGAGCTGGTGCCGGGTCATCAGACCGAGGCCTGGGCTTTTGGCCCTTCGGCGCCGGGCACTGAGTTGCGGGTGCGCCAGGGTGAATGGCTGCGGGTGCGGTTTATCAACCATCTGCCGGTTGCGACCACGATCCATTGGCACGGCATCCGCCTGCCTCTGGAAATGGACGGCGTGCCGTACGTCTCGCAATTGCCGGTGCTGCCTGGCGAATACTTCGATTACAAGTTCCGGGTGCCCGATGCGGGCAGCTACTGGTATCACCCCCACGTCAACAGCAGCGAAGAACTGGGCCGTGGCCTGGTCGGCCCGCTGATTGTCGAAGAGCGCGAGCCAACGGGCTTCAAGCACGAGCGCACGCTGAGCATTAAAAACTGGCACGTCGATGAAGAAGGCAACTTCCTGCCCTTCAGCATCACCCGTGAGGCGGCGCGTGGCGGCACGGCGGGGCGCTTGTCGACGATTAATGGCAGCCATGTGCCGACCATTGAATTGCCTGCCGGGCAAATCACCCGCGTGCGAATTCTCAACCTCGACAATACCCTGACCTATCGCCTGAATATTCCCGGCGTCGAGGCGCAGATCTATGCGCTGGATGGCAACCCCATCGAGCCGCGCCCGCTGGGCAAGGAATATTGGTTGGGCCCCGGCATGCGTATTTGCCTGGCGATCAAGGCCCCGGCTGCGGGGGAAGAACTGTCGTTGCGCGATGGTCCGGTGCGTCTGGGCACGCTGTTGTCGGTGGCCAATAACGATGCACCTGCACAATGGCCGCCCGCCTTGCCGGCCAATCCGATTGCCGAGCCTGATGTCGACAAGGCCGAGAAGCTCAATTTCAACTTTGAATGGGTCGGTTCCGTGTCCGAGAACCTGGGCACGGATCAGCCGCCGAGCCTGTGGCAGATCAACGGCGTGGCCTGGGACATCAAGGACAAAACCTGCGCTGACCGGCCGATTGCCAAGCTCAAGCTGGGCCAGAGCTACGTGTTTGAATTCAAGAACATGACCCAGTACCAGCATCCGATCCACCTGCACGGCATGAGCTTCAAGGTGCTGGCGTCCAATCGCAAAAAAATCACGCCGTATTTCACCGACACGTACCTGTTGGGCAAAAACGAGCGTGCCCGCGTGGCCCTGGTGGCCGATAATCCCGGCGTGTGGATGTTCCACTGCCATGTGATTGACCACATGGAAACCGGCCTCATGGCCGCAATTGAGGTTTCCTGATGCGACAAGGGCGTCAACCCCAGATTATCGACCGCAGCCGCGATCAAGACTTTATGCGTGAAGCGCTGGCGCTGGCGGCGCAAGGCGCGGCCTTGGGTGAAGTGCCGGTGGGCGCGGTGCTGGTGCAAAACGGTGAAATCATCGGCCGTGGTTTCAACTGCCCCATCAGCGGCAGCGACCCCAGCGCCCATGCTGAAATGGTCGCCATCCGCGCCGCGGCCACGGCGGCCAGCAACTACCGGCTGCCCGGCAGCACGCTGTACGTGACCCTGGAGCCGTGCAGCATGTGCGCAGGCTTGATCGTGCATTCACGGGTATCGCGAGTGGTGTTCGGTGCGCTGGAGCCCAAGGCGGGGATTGTGCAAAGCCAGGGGCAATTTTTTACCCAGGGCTTTTTGAACCACCGGGTGCTGTTTGAAGGCGGAGTGCTGGCCGACGAATGCGGCGCCATCCTCAGCGAATTCTTCAAGGCCCGCCGGGCGAAATAACCCGCAGACCCTTGTAGGAGCGAGCTTGCTGTGGGAGCGGGCTTGCTCGCGATGAGATCACCTCGATATACATGATGTACCGAGGTGTTCATATCGCGAGCAAGCCCGCTCCCACAGGGGGGTGAATGGTTTTATTTTTTAGCGACGATCACGGCGCGCATTGGCGCGGGCAGGCCTTCGATGGTTTTGCTGTGGTCGTTCGGGTCCAGGTAGTCGCTCAGCGACTGGTATTTCATCCATTCAGTCGCACGTTGTTCTTCAACGGTGGTGATGCTTACGTCGACGCAACGCACATCGCTGAAACCGGCACGGCGCAGCCAGCGTTCCAGGGCGGGGATCGAGGGCAGGAACCACACGTTGCGCATCTGCGCGTAGCGGTCTTCGGGCACCAGCACCTGGTTCACATCGCCTTCAATCACCAGGGTTTCCAGCACCAGTTCGCCCCCTTTGACCAGGCAGTCTTTCAACGCCAGCAAATGCTCGATGGGGGAGCGGCGGTGGTAGAACACGCCCATGGAAAACACCGTGTCGAAGCCTTCCAGATTGGCCGGCAGGTCTTCGAACGGGAAGGGCAGGTGCCAGGCGGCCTCTTGCTGCAAAAAGCGTTGAACGGCCTGGAACTGGCAGAAGAACAGCCAGTTGGGGTCGACGCCGATCACGCTGTGGGCGCCTGCGCCGAGCATGCGCCACATGTAATAACCATTGCCGCAGCCAACATCGAGAATGCGCTTGCCCTTAAGGTCGATGTGCGGCGCCACGCGTGACCATTTCCAGTCTGAATGCCACTCAGTGTCGACATGCACGCCGAACAAGTCAAACGGGCCTTTGCGCCACGGTGACAGGCCGAGCAGCGCCTGGCGCATTTGCGCGCGGGTGGCGTCGTCGCAGTCGGTGTCCAGGGTCAGGCCGTTAAGCAGATCGATCTCGGTCGGCAGCACGTTGGGCAAGGCGTCCAGCGCGCTTTGCCAGCGTTCCAGGTCGCCGTGACCTTTCTCCATTTTGACGTCGAGCTGCGCTTGCAGGGTGGTGGCCCATTCAGCCAAAGGCGTCCCGGCCAAACGGCGGGCGAGGGGGGAAAGATCAATCATGGCAAGGCAATCAACGAGGCAAAGTTAAGACACTGGAACCACGGCACGACTTTCGAGAACCCGGCCGCCAGCAGGCGTTCGCGGTGTTCTTCGAGGCTGTCGGGCTTCATGACGTTTTCGATGGCGCTGCGCTTTTGTGCAATTTCAAGGTCGCTGTAACCGTTGGCCCGCTTGAAGGCGATGTGCAGATCGGTCAGCAGCGCATGCTCTTCGGGATCACTGAAGCGCAGCTTCTCGGAGAGGATCATCGCGCCACCCGGCAGCAACGACTGGCGAATCCGGCTGAGCAAGGCCAGGCGCTGGTCAGGGGCGATAAATTGCAGGGTGAAGTTCAGCGCCACTACCGAGGCAGGCTGAAATTCCAGGGCCAGAATGTCGCCTTCGATTACCTCGACCGGCAGCAACTCCTGAAACATCGAGTTCTGGGCGTTGAGGTATTCACGGCAGCGCTCGACCATGGCGGTGGAGTTGTCCACGGCAATGACTTTGCAGCCATCGGTGCGCACATGGCGGCGCAAAGCCTGGGTCACCGCGCCCAAGGAACTGCCCAAGTCGTACAGCACGCTGTCGGGCTGGGCGAATTGAGCCGCGAGCACGCCCAGGTTTTCGACAATCGTCGGGTAACCCGGCACCGAGCGCTTGATCATGTCCGGGAACACCCGCACCACGTCTTCGTTAAAGGCGAAGTCCGGGACCTGGGCCAGGGGCTGGGCGAAAATACGGTCAGGTTCTTTACTCACGACTTCTTTGCTCACGACAGTTCCGGCGCTGGATAGTTAAAACGGGGGCGCATTTTAGCCAAGTTGGCGCCGGGATGCGCGGTCTGTCTGATAAGCCGTGCAGGCTCAGTTAACGGTGATGGGGCAATCGAAGGTTTGCGCCGGTTCTGCTTCGGGCTCCCAGGGTTGCTGAGAGGTCAGGCGCAGGCGGCCGTTGCCCGCAGCAAAGGCCTCAAAGCGCCAGGTCGAATGCCCGCCACTGCCGAGCAGTTGGCCGTCATCGCTGCTGTTGTAGACCTCAGGACCAAGGCTGCGCAGCACGCCGCCTGCCGAGTCCTGGATGGCCCAGCGGTAGCCGGTGGTGGGGTTGCTGGGCAGCGACAGCATGAGGTTTTGGCCCACATGCAGTTGAATCGGACAGTCGCTTTGTTCTTCAACAGTAACGTTTTGCGCAGGCGGGTGCGCACAGGCGGCCAGCAAACCGAGGCTGAGCAGCGGGACTAAACGTGCGAGGGACATTGCAGGCTCCGGTCGGACAAAGACAAGTGCGCAGCATACCCCATGCTGGCGGCTGCGCCATTTGTCGTCGGCCACAAGCCGGAAAGTCAGAAGCTGGCGTGGGGTGGAGTGATGGTGAAATCACCGCACATCTCAAGGGCTTCGCCTTTATGGTCTGAGCCTTCAAAGGTGAACAGGCGGGCGCTGTAGCAACTCTCGATCACGCTGAGGTGCAAGGTGCCGACATTGGCCTGGTTCAAGTGGTACATCTCGCGCCCATCGACTTCAACGTATTCGATGTAGGACATCCCTTGCACCGGGCCAGGTTCGCCCTGTTTAAACAGGTAGATACCCGATTGAATATTGATGTCCAGGGTCAGGGCAATGGCGCGATACGCCTTGGAACCGAACTCGTCGAACTCTGCGGTCACGATGATTTTTTTGTGGCTGCTGGCGAAGGTCATTTCTTGCGCCGCAAAGGGGGACCTGTCAAGTAACTCGGCCTTGAGTTCACCGCGGGTTCTGGGGTTGAAAGCGCTTGGGCTCGTAACGTTGCGCCAAAGGGCATCGGGATTTTGATACGCAGGATGGTGAAGTGGCATAGCAGTTCCCAACGTTAATACCTGTCGGCTGAGATGCTATTAACGTTGGGAAATACAGATGTGTCTACTGTCAGAAATAACAGGTGTTTAGCTAAACAGGTTTGGCCAGTGGCCAAACCTGTTTATACGAGCCCCTCTGGCGCAAGGGTTTGCGCCTTTTTGACTCAGAGGGCAGTACACGTGGCGTTTAAAACAGCACTTTGGCCACGTCGGTGAAGCGCTTGGCGAAGTGCACGGTCATGCCTTCTTTCAAGTAGTCCGGCAGTTCCTCGTACTTGCCGCGATTCGCCTCGGGCAAGATCAGTTCGTGGATTTTCTGCCGACGGGCCGCAATGACCTTTTCCCGAACCCCGCCAATCGGCAGGACATAGCCGGTGAGGGTCAGTTCGCCGGTCATGGCGATACCTTTTTTCGGCGCCTGATTGCGCGCCAGAGACAGCAAGGCGCTGGCCATGGTGACGCCTGCACTTGGGCCGTCTTTAGGTGTGGCGCCCTCCGGCACGTGCAAGTGCACAAAGGCCTCGTCAAAGAATCGCGGATCCCCACCAAACTGCTTCAGGTGGGAGCTGATGTAGCTGTAAGCGATTTCAGCGGACTCTTTCATCACCTCGCCCAATTGCCCTGTCAGCTTGAAGCCGCGGTTGAGCGTGTGGATGCGGGTGGCCTCGATTGGCAGTGTCGCGCCGCCCATGCTGGTCCAAGCCAGGCCGGTGATCACGCCGACGCCACTGATGACCTGCTCGTTGCGGAACACCGCGGCGCCCAGCGACGCTTCGAGGTCTTTGGGGCCGATCTTGATCACCGCGTCAGGGTTGTCGAGCAACTTGACCACGGCCTTGCGCACCAGCTTGCCCAGTTGTTTTTCCAACTGGCGCACACCGGCTTCACGGGCATAACCATCAATCAGCAAGCGCAGCGCACTGTCAGTGATGTTCAGGCGCGCTTTATCGACACCGGCTTTTTCCAGCTGTTTAGGCCACAGGTGACGCTTGGCAATCGCGACTTTCTCTTCGGTGATGTACCCCGAAAGGCGGATGACTTCCATGCGGTCGAGCAGAGGGCCGGGGATCGAGTCCAGCGTGTTGGCGGTGCACACAAACAGCACCTTCGACAGGTCCAGGCGCAAGTCCAGGTAATGGTCGAGGAAGTCGACGTTTTGCTCCGGGTCGAGGGTTTCCAGCAGCGCTGATGCCGGGTCGCCCTGGAAGCTTTGGCCCATCTTGTCGATCTCGTCGAGCATGATCACCGGGTTCATCACTTCAACGTCTTTGAGCGCCTGCACCAGCTTGCCCGGCTGGGCACCGATGTAGGTTCGACGATGGCCCTTGATCTCGGCTTCGTCGCGCATGCCGCCAACGCTGAAGCGGTAGAACGGACGGCCCAACGATTCGGCAATCGATTTGCCGACACTGGTTTTACCCACGCCCGGCGGGCCGACCAGCAACACGATCGAGCCACTGACCGAGCCTTTGTAAGCGCCCACGGCGAGGAACTCTAGGATGCGGTCTTTGATGTCATCCAGCCCGGCGTGGTGCGCGTCGAGCACCTTGCGCGCGTGCTTGAGGTCCAGTTTGTCCTTGCCGAACACGCCCCACGGCACTGAGCTGGCCCAATCCAGGTAATTGCGGGTGACCGCGTACTCGGGCGAGCCAGTCTCAAGAATCGACAGTTTGTTGATTTCTTCGTCAATGCGCTTGCGGGCCTGGGCGGGCAGGGTCTTGCTTTCAAGGCGTTGCTTGAATTGCTCGATGTCGGCACTGCGATCATCTTTGGTCAGCCCCAGCTCTTGCTGAATGACCTTAAGTTGCTCTTTAAGGAAAAATTCACGCTGATGTTCGCCGATTTTGAGGTTAACTTCGGCGGAAATTTCATTTTGCAGGCGTGCGACTTCGACTTCCTTGCGCAGCATCGGCAAGACTTTTTCCATGCGCTTGAGGACGGGCACGCAATCGAGCACTTCTTGCAGCTCGTTGCCTGTGGCCGAGGTCAAGGCGGCGGCAAAGTCGGTGAGGGGCGAAGGGTCGTTAGGGCTGAAGCGGTTGAGGTAGTTTTTCAGCTCTTCGCTGTACAGCGGGTTAAGCGGCAGCAGCTCTTTGATCGCATTGATCAGCGCCATGCCGTAAGCCCGGACTTCGTCGGTGGGCTGATTGGCTTCCTGCGGGTATTCGACTTCCACCAGGTACGGCGGGCGGTGGTGTTTGAGCCACATGCTGATGCGCACACGGCTCAGGCCTTGAGCCACAAATTGCAATTTGCCGTTTTCGCGGCTGGCGTGGTGCACTTTCACCAGCGTGCCGTACTCGGGCAGGCTGGTGGTATCAAAATGGCGCGGGTCATCAGTGGGCGTGTCGACAAAAAACAACGCCAGCGAGTGATGAGGCGACTTGCTGACCAAGTCGAGGGTTTCGGCCCAGGGTTCTTCATTGACGATGACCGGCAGCACTTGTGCCGGGAAGAACGGCCGATTGTGAATCGGGATGATGTACACCTTGTCCGGCAGGTTCTGACCCGGCAGGGCCAGCTCGGTCCCGCCCTTGTGAGCGGTTGATTCAGCTTCGTTGTGTTCTATATCAGCGTGCTCGACGGTGTTCTCTTTAAAATTTTGCTGGTCGCTCATGGGGCACCTGCGCAATGGGGTATGTGCTTTAGATGGGGCACGGAGCCAGAGGTTTCAATGGTGAAGTTTTGTTCACCGCGTAAATCAGCCAACACCCAACCATAGGCCAAGGCGCCGTTTCTTTCCGTGCGCGTGTTGCGTTGTTGCGTGCCAGTAAAAAAGCTAAGCCTTTGTCGCCAACAACTTGACGGTAGACGGCCCGTATTTATTAGGCGATCTTCTTGTTTGTGACGACGAGGCTGGAAAATTATCAAAGCTGGGCTAAAAGTCAGTTATTTGACTTTTAAGTTGGCGAGAGAGTGCCCGCATGCCTCAGGGATTCGTTACACAGGCAGTACATCGTCAATGGATTGAGGCCCGCCGATGAAATTGCGCAATAGCTTTCAGGCTCATATCAGCTTCGTACTCGCGCTGCTGTTGCTGGTCGTAATCGGTGCCGTGTATTTCGCGGTAAAGGCGGCGACCGTAACGGCGGCCAGCGATCAAGCTGAAAATCAGTTGAAAAACGGCACCCTGGTGTTCGAGCGGTTTGTCGATTTTCGTGCGCGGCGTATTCAGTACGGCCTTAACTGGCTGACCAATGACCAGGATTTTCGTGAAGCCGTCATCGATGGTCGCCCGCAAGAAATTGAAAATGCCCTGGAAACCTTCGAGGCCAGCCTGCGCGACAGTGACCTGTTCGTGCTCGACCTGCAGGGCAAGATCATCATCAGTACCCTGGCGAGCCTGCCGCCAGGCCAGACTTTTCCGTACGCTCAAGCCTTGAGCCAGGCGCGGCGCGGCTCACAGATCAAGCTGATCGGGGTACTCGACGAGCGCCCCTACATGATGGTGCAAGGTGTGGTGCTGGCGCCTTTGCCCGTGATGCGGGTGGTGTCGGCGATGCCGATGGATGAAGTATTTGCCCAAGAGTTACGCACCTTGAGCAACCTTGAAGTGTCATTTTTGGGGGTGAAAGACGGGCGTTCTGGGCCGTTGGCCAGCACCCAGCCAGAGGCCATGGAAGAGAGCCTTGTGCGGTTTTTGCGCGACAACCCGCCGGGGCCCTTGACGCACTTCAGTGAGTTCGCCGGTAAGCGTTTTTTGGGGCAGTTGCTGCAAATGGCCAACTCGGGCGACCCTGCCAACGGCCAGGTCATGGCCTTGCTGCAAAGCCCGCTGGACCAGACGTTACAGGCGTTCACCTCGCTGGACCGCAAGTTTTTGTGGATCTCCCTCGCGGCCTTGCTGGCCTCATTGCTGGGCGCATTGTGGCTGGCGCGTGAAGTGTCGCGCCCGGTCAGCCTGCTGGCCGCAGCGGCGCAGCGTATCGGGCGGGGTGATTACTCAACGCCGGTAGTACTAAAACGCCGCGACGAACTGGGCTTTCTGGCCCGGGCATTCAACGCCATGCAAACCGGGATTGCCGTGCGTGAACAACAATTGGCGCACAACGCATTGCACGATCCATTGACCGGCCTGCCCAACCGGGCGTTGGCCATGGAGCGACTGGGCAGCGCCATTACCGCCCGACGCAGCGTGGTGTTGATCTATCTGGGGATTGAAAACTACCGCTTGATCAGCGAAAGCTCGGGCCCGCAAGGGCTGGAGTTGATCATGCTCAAAACCACCCATGCCCTGATCGAGGCGCTGCCTGAAAGCAGCACGGCCGCACGCATCACCGGTAACGAGTTCTTGTTGCTGCTGGAAAACACCCAGGTCGATGCCGGGGTGGCGATGGCAGATCACTTGTATGGGGTGTTGAGCCAACCTTTGAATATCGACGGGCATGATGTGCAACTGGATGTTCGCATGGGCATCTCGGTGTATCCGACCCATGGCCAAACCGCCGAAGAACTGATGGCCCGCGCCGCCATTGCGCGCAGTGACGCAGCGGCCTTGACCGGCTATCTGCAGGTCTATCAACAGGACCGCGACCTCGCGCATCAGCGGCAAATTCAGTTGATTCGGGACTTGCGCCATGCCGCCAGTGACGGCGAACTGTTTATTCAGTATCAGCCCAAGCTCGACCTGCGCAGCGGGTATGTGAGCCAGGCCGAAGCTTTGCTGCGTTGGCAGCATCCGGTGTTTGGCGTGGTCTCACCGGCAGAGTTCATCCCGCTGGCAGAACGCTCGGGGAGCATGAAACTGCTGACTGACTGGGTGATTGACGCGAGTATTCGGCAACTGGCCGAGTGGAACCGCCGCGGGCTGCACCTGCAACTGTCGATCAACATTTCGGCTGACGATTTGCGCGGTGATTGCCTGGCCCCGCAAGTGCAGGCCTTACTGGCGCAGTATCAGGTGGCAGCGCAGCAACTGACTTTCGAGATCACCGAAAGCGCGGTGATGCACGATCCCGAGCATTCGCTGGCGGTGCTCAGAGGGCTACGCGATTGCGGGATCAGTTTGTCGGTGGACGACTTTGGCACGGGCTATTCCTCGCTGGCCCACCTCAAGCGGCTGCCGGTACAGGAACTGAAAATTGACCAGTCCTTTGTGCGTAACCTGGACGAAGCCAGTGAAGATGCGGTGATCGTGCGCTCGACCATTGAAATGAGCCATAACCTGGGGCTAAAAGTGGTGGCCGAAGGCGTTGAATACCCTCACAGCCTGGACTTGCTCAAGCGCTGGCAGTGCGACACGGCGCAAGGCTACCTGATCAGCCGCCCGCTGGACGCTGCGGCGTTTGAAAGCTGGTTGAATGAGTTGCGGGCTACGGCACTGATTTCTTAAGAGATCGCAGCCTGCGGCAGCTCCTACGGTAGAGGTGGCTCGCGTAGGAGCTGCCGAAGGCTGCGATCTTTTGATCTTAAATATGCAGACATAAAAAGGCGGCTATCGAGAGATAGCCGCCTTTTTCATACCTGGCTGTAACGCTTATTTAGCCAGTTTGAACGCCATGATGTAGTCACCCTTTTGGGTGCCCAGACCACCATGACCACCGGCCATGACGAGCACGTATTGGGTGCCGTCCTTGCCTGCGTAGGTCATTGGCGTGGCTTGACCGCCTGCTGGCAGGCGACCTTCCCACAGGACTTTACCGTTGTTCACGTCGTAAGCACGCAGGTATTGGTCCAGGGTGCCGCTCAGGAAAGCAACGCCACCGGCCGTGGTCACGGTCCCGCCCAGGCTTGGAACGCCCATTGGCAGCGGGATCGGTACCGGCGAGCTGTCACGCACGGTGCCGTTCTTGTGTTTCCAGATCACGTTGTTGTTGGTCAGGTCGACCGCTGCAACGTAACCCCACGACGGCGCCTGGCAAGGCAGGCCAACCGGCGACAGCAGCGGCTCAAGGATCACACCGTATGGAGCGCCCTTGTTCGGTTGCACGCCCGAGGTTTCGCCTTTGCGTGGGCCCATGGCTGCTACGTCAGCCTGGGGTACCAGCTTGGAGGTGAACGCCATGTAGCTCGGGTTCAGGAACGCGATCTGACGCACCGGGTCGACCGAAATGCCGCCCCAGTCAAACACGCCGAAGTTGCCCGGGTAAACGATCGAACCTTGCAGCGATGGCGGGGTGTACATGCCGTCGTAACGCAGGGATTTGAAGTTGATCCGGCAGAGCATTTGGTCAAACGGGGTCACGCCCCACATGTCACGCTCGGTCAGTTGCGGCGGGATCATGTTCAGGTCCGAACGCGGTTGGGTCGGCGCGGTGTGGTCACCTGCGACAGCACCGCCCGGCGCCGGGATTTCGCGGATCGGCACGATGTCTTCGCCATTACGACGGTCAACAACGTAGATGCTGCCTTGCTTGGTCGATGCCAGCAGCGCCGGTTTCACGCCGTCAGCAGTCTTCAGGTCCATAAGGGTCGGTTGACCGCCCACGTCCATGTCCCACAGGTCATGGTGAGTGAACTGACGGTACCAGCGAACCTTACCGGTGGTGATGTCCAGTGCCGTCACCCCAGCGCTGTAACGCTCGGAGTCTTCGGTACGGTCGCCACCATATTGGTCAGGCATCTGGTTGCCCATCGGCAGGTAGAGCATGCCGAGGTTTTCATCGACCGCGAACATCGACCACATGTTAGGCGAGTTGCGGGTGTAGGTTTTGCCTTCAGCAATCGGCGTGGTGTCGTCCGGGTTGCCGCTGTCCCAGTTCCAGACCAGCTTGCCGGTGCGTACGTCGTACGCACGGATCACGCCGGATGGCTCGTCAGTGGAGACGTTGTCGGTCACGTGGCCGCCAATCACTACCAGGTCTTTGGTGACCGCAGGTGGCGATGTGGAGTAGTAACCACCGGGTGCAAAGCTGCCGATGTTGTGGCGCAGGTCGACCGAGCCGTGGTCACCGAAGTCTTCGCAGACTTTACCGGTGTCGGCATTGAGGGCGATCAGGCGGGTGTCGGCGGTTGGCAAGAACAGACGACGCGGGCAAGAGTTGCTCGACGTGGCTGCAGCCGGCTCGGCAGCGCTTTGTTCAGTGCTGGCTTTGGCGTAGGCATTTTCGTCGTGATAGCTCACGCCACGGCACGTCATGTGTGCCCAGCCTTTGAAGTTGGCAGCATTTTGCGTGCTGATCTTCGGATCGTAGCGCCAGATTTCCTTGCCGCTGTCCGGATCAAGCGCAATCACCTGGCTGTGCGGCGTGCACACATAGAGCATGCCGTTAACTTTCAGCGGGGTGTTTTCAGCGGTGGTTTCACCCGGGTCATTCGGCCCTGGCATGTCGCCAGTACGCATGGTCCAGGCAGGCACCAGGCTGTGGGCGTTTTGCGGGGTGATTTGTTTCAGTGGCGAGTAACGATCGCCATAGCCGCTACGGCCATAGGACTGCCAGTCACCTTCAGGCATGTCGGGTGCGGTGTTGGCCATGCCCGGAACGGCGTCACGACCCAGCTCGCCCTTGATCTCGCCAGGGTTGGTGAACTGGCTTGCCAGTGCAGCCACACCTGCCAGGACCACGGCGATGCTCAGCGCGCCGGTTGCTACCGGTGCCGACTGGCCGCGCAACAGCGGGCGACGCAACCATGGCAGCAGCAGAACGATGCCGATGGCGAACCACAGGGCCAGACGCGGCACCAGTTGCCACCAGTCCAGACCGACTTCGATCAGCGCCCAGACGGTGCTGGCGAACAGAACCAGTGCGTACAACGCCAGCGCCGCACGGCGCCCGGCGATCAGCAGGGCGCCCGACAGCCCGAAGCCGATACCGGCCAGCAGGTAGTACGTCGATCCGCCGAGTGTCACCAGCTTGATACCCCCGACCAACATGGCCAGGCCCATTAACACCAGCAGGATACCGAGCAATGTCGGCAGCAAGCGGCTTCTACTCAAAGCACCATCAGTGCTCATAGTGAGGTTCTCCGTTGAAGGTAGGATTTAGCGGCAAGCGGCACACCTCAAGTGTGCCGCTGCTGTCTTGCAGCCCGTTCGTCAGAACGAACTTTGAATTTTCAAACCGCCGATCAGGGCGTTATCCACGGTGTAAACACCGCCCGGATGGCGGATGTATTGCAGATTCGGTCGCACCGTCAGCCAGTCGGTAACGTGCACGCCGTAATACAACTCGGCGCTGTACTCAGTGTGCTGAGGTGGCAAGTAGTCCAGATTGCTGGCGTCGTAAACGCCGCGAGCCTGGTTGGTCGCTTCGGCGTTTTTGCGGTAGGCCGGGTTGACGTGAACGCGGGCCATGGCAAAGCCGATGTCGTCTTTGGGGCGTGCATCGAACACGCCTTTGTACACAACGCCTGCCTGGACATAGTTGTCGATGGCGTTGGTTTTTTTGTCATGCAGGGTGGCGTTGGCAAACACCTTCAAGCCACGGGATTGATCACTGGCGCGGCTGGTGAGTTGCTGTTGCACGCCCAACCACAGGCCGTGCTTGCTCGAACTGCTGCGATAGGCTTCGCCGCTCAAGACTGCTGGTTGGCCGTTGGCATCTTTGTAGACGTCGGTGGCTTTGGCGCTGCTGTAGTAATAACCCGCGCGGTATTCGCCCGGCAGGCCATTAAGTGTCGGTGTCCACACCAGTTCAACCGGCAACACCGCACCTTGCGTACCGCTGCCGCTGAGCTTGAAGCCGTTACCGCGATCCAGGTTGGACGGGTTTTGCTCATAGGCACCGACCTGTGCATACAGCTCGGGCGTAAGGTGGTATTTGATGCGCAGCGCCCATTGGCTAACCGGCCAGTTGTACCAGATGCTGCCGGCCCAGTTACCCACCTGCGAGCCGCAGAACGCGAGGTTCTGGAAGTCGCAAGGGAAGCTGTTGAAGTCTTCGCCCTGACCGAAGCGACCGGCCTTGATGTCGAGCTTCTGGTCGAAGAATTTCTGCTGGTACCACATCTGCGTCAGGCGCGTGGTCTGGCCACGGCCCCAGACTTCCTGGGCCGAGGTGAAGCCGCCGACCCGCGGGTCGTTGATGCGGTCATTGCTGATATTGTTGCCATCGCGCTGGGTAATCGTCAGCTGGAATTCAGCGTCGTGCCAGCCCAGGATTTTTTGCAAATCCAGGTGCGTGCCCAGGCCAAACTGATCGCTGTAACGCGCGGTGCGGTCATGGTCGTAGCCGCCGTGCAGGTTGGAGCCGACTTCGCCCACGTAGTCGAGCGAGAAGCTGTAGCCTTGCTTTTCCAGTGCGGTACGAGAGCCGTCCCAATCGCCGAACATCCATTTTGAATCGCTGTCGAACGCCGGTGCGGCCTGTACGAAGCTGGCGAAACCCAGGGCAGTAATGCCGCCGATCAGGGTCAGGGCTTTTTGCCCGGCCATAGGGAATAGCGCGCTGTTTTTGCGCAAAGTCAGAAATGTGGACATAGGTCGAGATGAAGGTCTTTTTGGTCGGGCGGTGAGGTGGGTAGCGCTGTCTTTGCAGGCAGGACTCACACTTTCAGAATGTAAGGGCTGGCGTGAAACGTTTCAGCCCTTGATGCGGAAATGATAAAGCGACGAAACGTTTAGAAACAGCACTTTAATTGACATGGATCATTTCGGATTCTGTAACAGTCACCTGCGACCGTTCGTCTCAGGGGCTTTTTGCCTCACGTTCGACGGTGTTTGAGGGAAATGAGGTAGGGAAGGGCATTTGAAAAAAACTGTAGGAGCGAGCTTGCCTCGCGAGCTTTTGCTTTTGAAGATCAAAAGATCGCGAGGCAAGCTCGCTCCTACAACGGCAGGGTTATGACTTAGAACGTCGTGCGCAGGCCTACTTCAACACTGCGGCCCGGTGCCGGGGCGATATCACGCAGGATCGAGCTGGCATAACGCACGGTCTGGTCGGTCAGGTTGTCGCCTTTGACGAAGGCCAGCCACTGGCTGCCGCCCACCGTAAAGTTGTAACCGGCGCTGGCGCCCAGGGTGGTGTAGCCATTGGTGCCCGACTCGTTGTCCGGTACGCGGCCCTGGTTGCTGGCGTGTTCAACATCGACCCGTGCCTGCCAGCGATTGAGTTCCCACAGCAAACCACTGCTCAGGCGCAACGGCGCAATACGGGGCAGCGCTTCGCCGGTGTCGAGGTTGGTGGCGCGGGTGTAGTCGCCCGACAGTTCCAGTGCAAATTTGCCGTAGGCGCTTTCGCCCAGCTTCCAGTGATCCTTGGCCTCAAACCCTACGAAACGTGCGCGCACGCCGGAGTAGGTGTATTCCGGAATACCGCTGGCGTCTGGCTCGCCTTCGTCGTTCAGGGTGTGGCCCGTGCCGAGCAGGCCGATGTAGTTGGAGAAGTGGCTGTAGAACACGCCAACGCTGCCGTTGTGGGTGCCATTGTCAAAGCGCAGGGCCAGATCGCTGGACACGGCTTTTTCTTTTGACAGGTTCGGGTTGCCCAACTCGTAAGTGCCGGTGGCAACGTGGGCGCCGTTGGCATACAGCTCGTAGAAAGTCGGCGCGCGCTCGGTGTAGCCCAGCGTTGCGGCCAGCGACCAGATCGGTGTCAGGGTGAACACCGCGCCTGAAGACAGGCTGCCCGCGGTGAAGCGCTTGGAGTTGTCGGCCGCTTCGAAGCGCTCATTGCCCTTGGCATTCGGGTCAACCACGGTGTGTTCCAGGCGCCCGCCGAGGCTGAGTTTAAGTCGCTCGGTGGCTTGCAGCTCTTCAAGAATAAACAGCGCGCCGGTGGTGGTGTCGGTCTGCGGTACGAAAGCCTCTTCGCCGAGGGCCGAGAATTCGTTGCGGTTGACCTGCGCGCCAATCACCCCGTTCAGTGGGCCGATCGGCACATGACGCGCTTCAACACGCGCTTCGTAGCCTTTGTTCTTGAAGGTGGTGCCGACTTCGCCGCCTTCGATTTCACGGTGTTCGTAATCGGTGTAGCCAGCGTTCAGTTTGAGCGAGCTGAACGGGCCTTGCAGGTTGCGGATCTCCGAGGCGAAGGCGTAGTGATCCTGCTTCATGCGGATGCGCACGTCGTCTTCGGCAGGGGAACCGTAATTGGAGTCGTAGTTGCTGTAAGAGATGCCCGCGTAGCCGTCATCCCATGTGTAGGAACCGCCAACCGCGCCGCCGTCCTGTCGGCCACTGCTATTGCTCAGGCGGCCTTTCTTTTGATCGCTGTCATCTTCGCCTTCCGGGGCGTGGCGATCGCGGGCGTAACCGGGGATTTTCAGGTCATTGAACTGACGTGCGTTGGCGTCCAGGTGCAGGGCAAACGTGCCGTTACCGGCTTCCAGCTTGCCTGCGCTGCTGCGCGTGGTGTCGGCGCCGCCATAGCGCAATTCGCCTGCACCCTGAATGCCGTTGATGGCTTCGGTGGGGATGCGGTTGTCGAAGGTATTGACCACGCCACCGATGGCGTTGCCGCCGTAGAGCAGGGCGGCCGGGCCACGGACGATTTCAATGCGCTCAACGTTGACCGGGTCCAGTGGCACGGCGTGGTCGTAGGACAGCGACGAGGCGTCCAGTGCGCCCACGCCATTGCGCAAAATGCGGATCCGGTCGCCGTCCAGGCCGCGAATGATCGGTCGGCTGGCGCCCGGTCCGAAGTAAGACGACGACACACCCGGTTGCTTGTTCAGGGTTTCACCCAGGCTGCCTTGTTGCTGGAGCGTCAGGTCATCACCTTCTAATACCGTGGTGGGAGAAGCCAATTGGCTGCTGCCCAGCGGGTTACCAGTGATGACTTGGGGTTGCAGCTCCAGTGCATAGGCGGGGGAGGCGATAAGCAGGGCCGTGGCGAGCGGCGTCAAACGCAGACGGCGCAGTGAGCGTGGCAAAGCAGGGGAGGACATTGCAGATTCCTTGGCAAGGGTGATGAAACGCGTGGCGCTGAGCGCTCTGGATAACGACTGTATCGTTACAATATAACATCGCATTTGGTCGCGCCAAGCGGAACTTTTTCTGCAAGGGCGCAGGCCCGGCTAAACTCACCGTGTTCCAAATGACTGGCCCCTGAGCTAAGGTGCGCGGCTTTCCTACTTCTGCTTAAAAAAGGCTCGGCATGACTGAACCCAACAACAACCCCCTGCACGGCGTGACGCTGGAACAGATCCTGATTGCGCTGGTGGCGCATTACGAGTGGGAAGGGCTGGCCGAGCGCATTGATATTCGCTGCTTCAAAAGCGATCCGAGCATCAAGTCGAGCCTGACGTTTTTGCGCAAAACGCCGTGGGCCCGTGAGAAGGTCGAGAAGCTCTATGTGAAATACGCCCGCACCAAGCGCGAGCTCTGATCGGCGTATGCGTGCAGCGCACACTCACCGCTGGTTAGCATTAATGGCCATTCTGGGCTGGAGCGGGTTGGCGATTCAGCTCGACCTGGTGCTGATTGCCCGCTGGACATCCGGCGCTAGCCTGCTGGGCGGGCTGGTCAATTACTTCAGCTTTTTCACGGTGCTGACCAATACCCTGACCGCCACTGTGCTGACTTACGCCGCTCTTACGCAGGACTCCAAGGGCCGGAGGTTTTTCTTGCAGCCGTGGGTCAGCAGCGGGATTGCTGTAAGCATCATCGTGGTGGGCGCCGCCTACAGCTTGTTGCTGCGCAACCTTTGGCAACCGCAGGGGCTGCACTGGCTGGCCAATGAACTGTTGCACGATGTCATGCCCGTGCTGTTCACCTTGTACTGGTGGTTTTGCGTGCCCAAAGGCATGTTGCGCCTGAGCCACATCGCGGTGTGGGCGTTGTACCCGATTGTGTACTTTGCCTATTTGCTGTGGCGCGGGCATACGCTGGGCATGTACCCGTACCCGTTTATTGATGTCAACAAACTGGGGTATGCGCAGACGTTTGTGAACGCGTTGGGGATTCTGGCGGGGTTTGTGGCGGTGGCGTTGCTGATGGTGGCGATTGACCGCTGGCGCGGCCGATCAACCGCCAAACCTCTGTAGGAGCGAGCTTGTCTCGCGATCTTTTGATCGCTTAAAAGATCGCGAGGCAAGCTCGCTCCTACACAGGGAATGTAAGGGATTACTCTTCCGGGCTGTCGTCCAGGCGCCAGTAACCCACGGCTTTAACGAATTCATCGTTGAGGCCGTGGGTGTCGAGCAAGATGCGACGCACTTTGCGTGACAGCGCGCTTTCAGTCGCGACCCAGGTGTACAGGTCGCCTGCTGGAACCTGCAAGTTTTTGACGGTGCTCAGCAGGTCTTCTGCTGGCGCATCGCGGTGCACCCAAATCACTTCAACCGATGCAGCGCTGTTCAGCGGCTGTTGTTCCTGCGCGTTTTCAATTTCAACCACCACCAGCGCACGGCGATTGGCCGGTAGCTCTTCGAGACGGCGGGCAATGGCCGGCAGAGCGGTTTCATCGCCGATCAGCAGGTAGCTGTCGAAGATATCCGGCACGATCATCGAGCCGCGTGGGCCGCCGATGTGCAGGAACTGGCCCGGTTGGGCTTGCGCGGCCCAGGTGGAGGCAGGGCCGTCGCCGTGCAAGACAAAATCCAGATCCAGCTCAAGCGCGTCCAGGTCGTAGCGGCGCGGGGTGTAGTCGCGCATGGGCGGCATGACTTTGTTTTTGATCCCGCCGCTCAGTTCCACGTTCTCCAGAGCGCTTTGTTCTTCGGCGGTCTGCGGGAAAAACAGCTTTACGTGGTCGTCGCTGCCCAGGCTGATAAAACCGGCCAACTCGGGGCCGCCCACCGTGATGCGGCGCATGCGCGGGGTCAGGTCGACCACGCGCAGCACCTCCAACTTGCGACGTTTGATTTCATGCATGACGCGGTGAATGGTTTGGGGGTTAGCGGTATTCATTCAGCGTTCTCCTGCGCAGGCTGGGCAGTAACAGGGCCATCGACGATGGCTTTGGCGGTGTTGTTAAGCAGGTCGCGTACCCGGGCAATTTCTGCCGGGTTCCAGCGGCCGTGGTGCATCTGCAAGGCATGGCGCAGGTTGTGCACCGCCTCGTGAATTTCGGCAGGCCGGTCATGGCCGCGCAGCGAGCGCTTGCTGACGTCGATGCGCATGCGCACACCGTCCAGCGCAATGGCTTGATCGAGCAGGGACTGGCGACCGGCGTCGGTCACGCTGTAGCGTTTTTTCCCGCCTTCGGCGTCGCCTTCAATCAGCTCGCTCTCTTCCAGAAAGGTCAGGGTCGGGTAGATCACGCCCGGGCTCGGGCTGTAGGCGCCATCGAACATGCCTTCGATCTGGCGGATCAGGTCGTAGCCATGGCAAGGCTGCTCGGCCACCAGGGCCAGCAGCAGTAATTTCAGATCGCCGGGGGCAAATACCCGCGGGCCTCGGCCGCCGCGTTGACCGGCACGTTTTTCAAAACCGTCTTGACCGACATTGTGTTCACGGTGATGGGGGTGGTGGTGCTCTCTCATTGTCTTCGTCCTCTGTGTGCGAAGCAACTTAAGATATATCTTAAGATTGTGCAAATAGAATTGACGAACGGTAATTGTTCTCATCTTGGTGGGGAGTAGGACAGATGAAAATGGGGCCGCTACGCTGCCCATCGCAACCTTCGGCAGCGGCTACAGGTTTTTACAGGCGCGCAAAGTGACGGGATAGAGCCCTTGCTCAGGGTAAATACGCCCTAGGTAGGGGAATGACTGTGCACCAACCCTGTGCAATACTCGCCGCCGATCTCAGTAGGGCATTTCCCTTTTGAACGTCCGACCCACGAGGTTAGAGGCCTTTGTAAGGGGAGTCAGGCAACCGGCCGGGCTCTTGGAACGCTCTAGTGATGCACATCCAATAACAATTATGAGGTTGTACTTTTATGCCAGTCGGCAACCACCAGCCCCACGGTGAAACCGCGCAGGGCGGCCCGCTCAAACGCGAACTGGGCGAACGCCATATCCGCTTGATGGCGCTTGGCGCCTGTATCGGCGTAGGCCTGTTCCTGGGCTCGGCCAAAGCGATCGAAATGGCCGGTCCGGCCATCATGCTGTCTTACATCCTGGGTGGCCTGGCCATTCTGGTGATCATGCGTGCACTGGGCGAAATGGCCGTGCACAACCCGGTAGCCGGCTCTTTCAGCCGCTATGCGCAAGACTACCTCGGCCCATTGGCGGGCTTTTTGACCGGCTGGAACTACTGGTTCCTGTGGCTGGTGACGTGCGTTGCCGAAATCACCGCCGTGGCGGTGTACATGGGCATCTGGTTTCCGGATGTACCGCGCTGGATCTGGGCCCTCGCGGCACTGCTGAGCATGGGTTCGATCAACCTGATCGCGGTTAAGGCGTTCGGTGAGTTCGAGTTCTGGTTTGCCTTGATCAAGATCGTCACCATCATCGCGATGGTGATCGGCGGCATCGGCATCATTGCCTTCGGTTTCGGCAATGACGGCGTAGCGCTGGGCATCTCCAACCTCTGGACCCAGGGCGGCTTTATGCCGAACGGGATTCAGGGCGTGCTGATGTCGCTGCAAATGGTGATGTTTGCCTACCTGGGCGTCGAAATGATCGGCCTGACCGCCGGTGAAGCTCGCAACCCGCAAAAGACCATCCCGAGCGCGATTGGCTCGGTGTTCTGGCGCATTCTGCTGTTCTACGTGGGCGCACTGTTCGTCATCCTGTCGATCTACCCGTGGAACGAAATCGGCACCCAAGGCAGCCCGTTCGTCATGACGTTCGAGCGCCTGGGCATTAAAACCGCAGCCGGCATCATTAACTTTGTGGTGATCACTGCGGCGTTGTCTTCTTGCAATGGCGGCATTTTCAGCACAGGCCGCATGCTTTACAGCCTGGCGCAAAACGGTCAGGCCCCGGCCAACTTCGCCACCACCTCGCAAAACGGCGTACCGCGCAACGCACTGCTGCTGTCGATTGCCATGTTGCTGCTGGGCGTGGTGCTCAACTACCTGGCGCCAGAGAAGGTGTTTGTGTGGGTGACGGCGATTGCGACCTTCGGTGCGATCTGGACCTGGTTGATGATCTTGCTGGCGCAACTGCGTTTCCGCAAAAACCTCAGCCGTGAAGAGGCGGCCGCCCTCAAGTACCGCATGTGGCTGTACCCTTACAGCTCGTTTGCGGCACTGGCGTTCCTGCTGATGGTGGTCGGGCTGATGGCTTACTTCGAAGAAACCCGCGTGGCCCTGTTTGTAGGCCCGGCGTTCCTGATCTTGCTGACGGTGTTGTTCTACGTGTTCAAACTGTCGCCAAAAGATCAGACCGCAGTGGCTTCTTCTGCTCATTAAGGTCTGCTTAAAACGCTGCCTGTAAAAGCGAGCACGCCTCGCGATCTTTTAAAGACCAAAAGATCGCGAGGCACACGTCATGCCTTAGGCGGCATCCCCAGCCGCTTGTTCCAGTCCAGCCACTGGGCCAGCACGGCCATCAGGCCTACGCCCATCAGGGCGCTGAACACTTGCACTGCCCAGCCGTCGCCGCCCAGCGCATTGAACATGTCTGCCAGCGGGGCGAGGATCACGCCCAGGCAGAACACCTCCAGCGAATAACGACCCATGCGGCAGACTTGCCGGACGAGCCACTGTTTCAGCCATTCGCCGTGGGGCACGATTTTGGCCACCACATACACCAAGGCCAGAAAGTGCAGTAAGCGCAGGGGGGACAAGTTGGTCTTGCTGATGGGGTACACCCACTCGCCCAACGCTACGGGCATGACTGCGTCGTGCAGGTGCGGCCATTTCCATGACACCGCCACCAGCCCGGTGACCAGCAGGTAAACCACCGCCCCCAGAAACAACGGTTGTTGGCTTAGCGGCCGATGATCCACCGCAGGGTTGTCCTGGCCATACAGCGCCAGCGCGCCGCCGAGAATAAACAGGAACTGCCAGGCAATCGGGTTGAAAAACCACACGCCGCCTTCTTGTGAGGCGAAGTTCCAGTACGGCGCTATCAAGTACAGCGCCAGCGAAACACCCACCACGTAGCGCGCCTTGCGCAGCAGCATCGGCAGGACCAGCGGCAAGCCAATCAGCAGCACGATGTACAGCGGCAGCGGGTCCATCAGGTTGGGTTTAAAGCGCAGCAGCAACTCATCGGTGAGCGCCTGCTGCGGGTTGCTCAAGAAGTACTGCAAGCCCATTTCTTGCACCAGATCACGGGTTTCAACGTGGCTGTTGGCAAAAAAGACGATGCCCATCAACACGGCAAGCAAGAAGATATGCACCACATACAGCACCCAGGCGCGGCGCCAGATCTTTACGCTGGCGATCAACAAGCCATCACGCCGGGCAATCTTGCCGTAGGCCAGCACGGCGGCATAACCGGCCAGAAAGACAAAAATCTCCGCGGCATCACTGAAACCGAAATTACGCACGGTCATTTCAGCCAGCGGGTTGTGCGGGATGTGGTCCCAAAAAATAAAGATCAGCGCCAGCCCGCGAAAAAAGTCGATGCGGTGGTCGCGTCCGTTAATCATCACGGCAAATTCTCAAACAGAAGTTAATAAAGACTGACGCGCGTAACAGAAATTGCACGCCGCACATCGGCGGCGCGCAGGGTGAGGCTATTGGGCGATAAATGCAAAGTGCGGGTATTACTGATTGTCACGACCGCTCAGTTTTATTCGTCGAGGATGATCGATGGTTGTTTTTTATCCAGGAGGGTTTGCGTGAGTTTGACCAGCACTTCGTCGAGTTCAGCGCGGGCTTTGAGTTGTAACGCGTAGTAATCCTCGTCGAGCATTGGCGCTTTGGTAAACACCTTTTGCTCATCCACCCCCAGCTTTTGCGCCAGGGCTTTCAAGTCATGAGTCAGCGTTTGAAGGGCATCGCTGTCGCCTTCGGCCTGCTTTTCGGCCCACTGTTCCTGCAGATCCTGCAACTGATCGATGTCTTTGATGCGCTGTAAGTGCGGCTCACGCTCAGCCTCAATCTCTGCGCCGTAGTGCTCAGTCAGGTAATCCACCCAGGGCTCTTCCTCGAGCATTTTTTTCGGCAGGTAGCCGGTGATTTTTTCCTGGTTAATAACCAGGTTAAAAGCCTCTTCAATTTGCGCGGGAGTGATTTTCGCCAGGGTGCGAAACTTCATATGCGAAGGCTGCCAAGGCAGTTCCAGGCGGTCGCCGAGGTCGACCTGATAGATCAATTGCACTTCGAGCGGGTCAGGTTTGAGTTCTGCGATCTGTCCCGGTGAAAGCCGTGCTTCCTCGCGGGCTGTGTTGTAGGCGCTGGTCTGGAGGTCGATTTGGGTTTGGGCAATGTCATCCAGTTGCAGCAGGCGTGTACGGCCCTTGATCAACTTCAGCAGTTCGGTCTCTTTGGCGACGCCTTGCAGTAGACCGATTTCATGCAGCAGCACCTTGTAGCCAAATCGGCTGAATACCGTCTGGACGCGGTCAATGCAGGTTTGATGCTCAACCGCGCCGCCAAAAAATTCGTGCCTGAGCGAAGTGTCTTCAGCGGCCGCCGCGATGACACGCCACACTCGTTGGGTTAGTTGTTCGCGTGCAAAGCGGAAGTCCGGCGATTCCGACAGGTCATGAATCACCCTGAAAAAGTCCCGATTGCCGGGCTCGGCCTGCACGGCCGACCAGAGTTCGAGTTGGTCCAGGCGTTGCTCGGAATGCTGCGTGTTATCCAGCCAGACGTCTGCCGGATGTGGCTCAGCGCCTCGCGCATGCACGCGCGCTTCAAAGCGCAAGCCCAGTTGTTCTCGGTAAGCCAACACTGCTTCAAGCGTGGCGGCGGGCAGGGGGTTGCCATGAACATAGGTGCTGCGCAAACGTTCCCGAGACAACTGGAAATAACTCTGCGGTAAAGCGGTCAGGTTGTTCTCGCGAAGATCAAGATTCGTCAGTTCCTGCAGCGTTTCGATGCCCGAGGGCCATGTGCTGAGGCGAGTGTTTCTGAGGTTCAGTTGCTGCAATTGATTCATGTGGGTGAAGTCGGGCACTTCACCCAGTGGGTTGTTGTTAAGGTCCAGCACGTTCAGTTGTGTCATTTCGCTGAGCTTGCCGGCCTCTTCAACGGACAGGGTAATGCTGTTGCCGCCCAGGTTCAGATGGGTCAATGAGGCCAAATCGAAAATGCTTGAAGGTATTTCCAGCAAGTGCGTTGAGTTCAGTGTGAGTGATCTCAAACCGGAGAATTGCCGCAGAAGTCCATTGATATCGGGTTGCAGGTAAAAGTTCTTGAACTGCAGTTGTTTGACATGGCTGAAGTCTGCGGTGAGTTCGGGGAACGTCCCGAGATGGATTCCTTCTATGTTCAGCGTTTCACCCAGTGACGTTTCAATACCGCCCAGGGGCTGAGTGATTCTTCGTTGCCAGCATTTGATCAACTTGTTGATGACCCGCTGTTTATCTACGGGGTTTACCAGGCGTACATGGTGGCGGCTGACCTGAGCCAGTTCCGGCGGTTTGGCTTTCCAGTTTTCGAGGTCTTTGACCAGCGTTCGAAACTCTGTCTTCAAGGCCTCAAGGCGCTGCAAGCCTTCGCGACTGTAGAGGTCTTCAAGCCCCAAAAACTCTTCAACTGCCTCGGCTGTATGGGTTGGGTACAACTCGGTTATCAGGCTTCTGACTCGCCGCGGGGTTGATCTGAAGCAGGCGAACGGTGTGCGGGCGCAGCGCGCGGCGGCCGGCTGAGGGAATGAATCGACGGGGCGTCCTTTTGCCAGTCGCATCGGTGAGGGTTCTCGTGTGCGGGGTATTTGCAATACGTCCCGCAGGGCGCTGCGGCTCATGGGTGCGCGTTGCGCCAGCGCTGCCTTGAGGGCCGGGCCCTGGGCCGGATGGGGAAACCCCAGTGCTTGGCGTTGTGCATCGGGCAGGGCATGCAACACGCTGGCATAGAGGTCATCCAGGCCATGCAGGTTAAGGTGGTTGGCGTCGTAGGTTTGATACTGGCTGCCTTCCTTGACCAGCACTTTACGGATCGGCGCATCGGCTGCGCCCACATGGTCGAGCAACGGGCCTGAAAACTCGCCGTCACGCACTTCGATGCGCACGTCTTTCGACCAGCCCGGCATGTCCGCAAGGCTGTGCAAAAGCAGCTTTTGCGTGTCGGCATTGTTCAGGTATTCAAGGTAAAGGCCTTCAAAGGCACGTGTCAGGCGCAGCTCCTGAGCGTAAAGGTTGGCTTCCTGGGCAATGCGCACGGGCACCCGTATTTGCTTGTCGAGTACTTCAAACTCGGCTTGCGTGGCAGAGGCCAGCAGCTCATCGATCACCGGGCCGGGGAGGGTGGGGAAGCGCTTGAGCAATTGCCGCGCAGCAGGGGAGTCGGGCATGGGCGGCGACGTGTAGCGCGACGCAAAGAGTTTGTCCGTCCGTTGCCTGGCTCGCCGGGTCAGGCGTTTGTGCAAGGCTTCGGCCTTTTCCGTCAAGCTGCTGCCAATCTCACCCTGCTCAGTACTGAGCCCCACCAGCGCGGTTACTTCTTCGGGAGCCAAGGATTCGAGCACGACTTTCAACATCTCACCTCGGCGCAACTGGCTGTCGAGGACTTGGATGATGGGCAGTTTTTTGGTCAGGTTATTGCCGTACTCGCTGATGGTTTTACCCTGGATATCAATAAAACGCAGGGCTTTGGTGGGAGGCCACATATCCTCCTCAACGAGTAGTTGGAGCTGAATCTGTGGGTCGGCCGTTCGATCTCCCGCCTGCATCCGCTGGATAAAACGTTGCAAGTCCTGGTCGATGGCCAAGCGTGTGATGCTGTCATTGAGCAGTGCCGGAGGCGGACTTTGGTCGACGTGCACCTGACGCAGTTCAGCGTCGTCAACAGCGCAGGCATGCAGCATCTGTTCAACCGTTTCACTGTCAACGGTGCTCAAGGTGGGGTGCAAGCGCCTGAACAAGGTGTTTTCATCCCAGTCGGCAAGCTCTTCTGCCGCGTGTTTCCAGGCACCATAGTTGTTATGCGACAGTTCGGGCCCGTAGGTTGTTGGCTCCGTTGGATGAAGCAGTCGATACGTCTGTTTGCCGGTTTTTTCGACGCTGTAGTGCTTGTCTTCCAGTTTCAGGTAATAGCGGCTCATGTGGTAATACAGGCCCTTCGCATCGGGTTTAAGCGCCGGGGGCAGGCTGATGTCATGTTCGAAGGGGGTGATATCGGGTTTCCAAAGCTTGGTTTGGCCCTCTTCTTGGCTAAAGACCGCCAGTTCCTCAATCAGCGGGACAGGTTTTACCGGCAACGGGCGGGCGAAATCCGAGGCTAATTTGCCGATTGCCGCGGCAGTGGCCAGATTGATCAGCACGCCTTTGGTGTAGGCCCAGGCGAGGTCCTTGTCATCTTGCTCCCAGGCCTCAATGCCGTGGTAAACGTCGTTCATGATCTGCGCTGCAAATACCACGGCCATGACCTCGCCCAGCCCCGGCACAAAGAATGCGGCAACGTTCAGCACATTCAGGCTGACGTCCAGGTAGTGCTCCAGGCGCTCCAGTAAGGCGATGCGATTGATGTCATCGGTCGGCACCGCGAGGAACCGCGCATCCGCCATCATTTGCAGGGTCTTGCGGGTATATAAATGCTCAAAAAGATTGCCGGAGACAGGCTGTTGGGTCATGCCCAACGGGTCTCTGCCGCCTTTTGCAAAACGGTTATTAAAACGTTTGGTCAGTGCAAGTTTCTGTGATTGAGGGGCCAGGTGAATAAAGAACTCACGGTAAGTGGCATCCTGCAATTTAATCATCAAGTCGGCGTGGGCGGCTCTTAAGTTGTCGTACTCTTTCAAGCAACTGATCGGGTCGCCGGGGATATAAACAATACAGCGTTGTTCTTGTTCAAGCGGGTCGCCGTGAAAAAGAATCATGGATGAGAACTGCACCTCATCCAGTTTCATATAGTTGCAAGTAATGGGCAGGCTGCCATACAAGGCCCGTTCATCTCCCGCACCAAAGCGCATTAAAGTGGCGTGGGTCTCGGGCTTGATATGTTTATTCATCAAGGCCACATCGGCCTGCAATAACAGCGTGCTGCGCTCATGGGCGCTAAAGACAGAGGCGATCGCGAGTTTGTCCCGGGCCTGCGGCGGGCTGACAATGGCGGCCAGATGTTCCTGGTAACGTTTGCCGATATCCAGTTCCCGGCATAAATGGGCGAAGGCTACGGGGTCAATCTCAAGCAGTTTTGGCGCCGGGTCGCTGGAGCGCGTGGACTTGTAATCCCAGAGATGTGAGCCCCACGGAATGCCGCCTGCTTCGGCCTGCTCAGGCAAAAAGTTGTGCAGGGCGGCCTGCAAGAGCGTCTGCGTGGCCCGGCTCTCAATCTCCTTTGTGTAGGTATTGAGCGTCGTGAGAGGGATTACGTTTTTTCTGACATCACAGGCAATCCCGAACGCTTTCAGCAAGGCGTCCTGCAACAGGGGTTCGGCAAAGGCCTCGACACTGCTGATGTCGTCCAGGTACTGGCGAAGATTGATCAGGTTAGTACGAGACAGTGCCTGATGTTCGCGAAGACCTTGTTGCTGTTCAGCACTCAGGAGGTTGTAACCGGGCACGGGTGGATAGGCTTGATTGTGCAGGGCTGGAAGCAATGAAGCATGAAAGTTATTGATTGCTGATTGGGCCTTGGCTTTGATCAGGTCGTGATGAATGCCCAAGTCTTTTAAATCAGGCGGTTTTAATGAAGTGTTGGTTAACGGAACAGTCGACATGAGTAATATCCGCAGTAGGGAAAGTCATGCCAGTCTAGAAACAATGTTGTGGCTATTAATAGGTTAAATAACTGATGGTGAGGGCGGTCAGTTAAACAAGTATTCAAGTGTTGTTGTTAACTATGTAATGCCTTATTGCTTTGCCGTTGTGTTGGGGCTTTTCCCGAACATCAAAACTGATGATGTTCGGGAAGAGGCTTATGATCACGCAGCGGCGATCACGTCAGGTTCAAAACTGTCCGCCCGGGCCATTTGCCACATGCGCGAGTAGAACTCGCCATTGGCCTCTCCGGTCAGCAACTCGCCGGGTTTGAGGAATACGTGCAACTGTGAGAACAGCTTGATTTCTGTGCGCGAGATGCGTCGTACCAAATGCTTGGCATTCAGTTGTGCGGGGTGCTCAAGGCCCGCCGCCGCAAGCATTTCGGCCAGCGCCTTGAGGGTGTTGGTGTGGAACTGGAACACCCGCTGAGCTTTGTCGGGCACCACCAGGGCGCGCTGGCGAAGCGGGTCTTGGGTGGCAACGCCGGTCGGGCATTTGTTGGTGTGGCAGCTCTGCGACTGAATGCAGCCAATCGCGAACATAAAGCCGCGTGCCGAGTTGGCCCAGTCCGCGCCAATGGCCAGCACGCTGGCAATATCGTAGGCGCTGACGATTTTGCCGCTGGCCCCGAGCTTGATCTTGTCGCGCAAGTTGAGGCCGACCAGGGTGTTGTGCACAAACAGCAAGCCTTCGCGCATCGGTGCGCCGATGTGGTCGGTGAACTCTACGGGGGCGGCGCCGGTACCGCCTTCCTTGCCGTCAATCACGATGAAGTCAGGCAAGATGCCGGTTTCGAGCATGGCCTTGCAGATCCCCATGAACTCCCACGGGTGGCCCAGGCAGAACTTGAAGCCCACCGGTTTGCCGCCCGACAACTCACGCAGTTGCGCGATGAAGTGCATCATTTCGATGGGCGTTGAAAAGGCGCTGTGGCGTGACGGCGAGATGCAGTCTTCGCCCATTGGCACGCCACGGGTTTCGGCAATTTCCGGGGTGACCTTGTGCTTGGGCAAAATGCCGCCGTGGCCTGGCTTGGCGCCTTGGCTCATTTTGATTTCGATCATGCGCACTTGCGGGGTTTGCGCCTGGGCGGCAAAGCGCTCCGGGTCGAAGCGGCCATCCGAAGTGCGGCAGCCAAAGTAGCCGCTGCCCAGTTCCCAGGTCAGGTCGCCGCCGTTTTCGCGGTGGTAAGCGCTGATGCTGCCTTCGCCGGTGTCATGGGCAAAGTTGCCGAGTTTGGCGCCTTTGTTCAGGGCGCGAATCGCATTGGCGCTCAACGAGCCAAAGCTCATGGCCGAGATATTAAAAATCGAGGCTGAATACGGCTGGGTGCACTGCGGGCCGCCGATGGTGATGCGAAAGCTACTGGGGTCGGTCAATGGCGCGGGGCGCATGGAGTGGCCGATAAATTCAAAGCCCGGTTCGTACACATCAATCAGCGTGCCGAACGGTTTGTCAGCCGTTTCATTCTTGGCCCGCGAATACACCAACGAGCGTTGCGCCCGTGAAAAGGGCAGCGCGTCACTGTCGGACTCCAACAGGTACTGACGGATTTCCGGGCGAATGGCTTCAACCAGATAACGAATATTGCCCAGAATCGGGTAGTTGCGACGCACCGCGTGGGGGCCCTGGAGCAAATCGAAAATGCCCAGCAGGCTCAGGGCCAACGTCACCGCAGTGAAGGGCCACAGCCACTCGTGATGCATAAAAGGAAGGCTGGCGAGGGTGAAAATGACACAGAAGGCAAAGAAGGCGTAACGGCTTAGTAACGACAGGCTCATACGGTTTTCCTTGGATTTGACGCTCAGGTCGGTCAGGCATTCTGCGCCTGTCGGTAAAGCCCGGACAAGGACTAAGGGCTCTGCGGCCGGGCTGAAGAGCCCTGAGCTTAGTCTGTCCGGGGTGTGCCATGCGCCTGTTGTGCCTGCGAAAAAATCGTAAACAGCCTCTAAATTGCCTCAACGTGTCAGCCATGACGACTGCCCTGCGCGTCCGGGTTGCGGCATGCAAGGGTCAGATCGGCTTGAAGCCTAGCGCCGCACGAAAGCGATTTTTGATGTAGTGACCATCACGCGGTGGCAGCACGCGTGGCGGGTTTTCAGCTTTGATCTTGATGGTCGCCAGCTTGATGCCGTCGCGCGTGGCGACACGCTCGCGCAGGTTGTGCACGCCTTGCATATCACGGATTTCATTGGTCCAGCTGAAGCCGCAGGTCTTCGCGACCTGGTCCAGGGCAATACCAAACCCGGCATGACTGACCTGCATGCCGGTCTCGCCAAAGTGGCCATTATCGAGCACCGCAATGGTCAGGTTGGCGGGTTTCTGAAGGGCGGCGGTGGCCAGGGCGCCGAAGCCCATCAGCAACTCACCATCACCCGTGACGACCACCACCGACTTGTCAGGCTGAGCATTGGCCAGGCCCAGGCCAACGGTGATGGCACTGCCCATCGCCGCCCACAGGTAATAATTCAGATCATGGTCGCCTGCGGCCATGACGTCATAAGCCGCTGAGCCCAGGCCGGTGACGACCAAAAGGTCCTTGCGGTCGGCCAACAGGTTTTTAACGACTTCGCGGCGGCACAGCGTGTGGTTTGCGCTTACTTGACCCATTTCTTTTCTCCAATCAGGCGTTGACCAAGCAGCAGAGCCGTCGCTCTATCACCGTTGAATGCCATGGTTGCGGCACCGTGAAGCAGTGGCGCGACGTCTTGCGGGACGTCCGCGCGCCAGGTCATGACGTTCATCAGCTTCAGTGAAGCTTCGGTGGCCTGGCCCATAGGGTTCTGCCACGCGTTGAATTCAGCCCAGTCGCCGCGCAGGGTGACGACCATCAACAGCGGGAAACCGGCGCACACTTGAAGCGCCAGTGTATTGATGCAGTTTCCGACGCCACTGGACTGCATCAAGAGCGCGCCGCGCTCCCCTCCCAGCCAGGCGCCAGCGAGGTAGCCGATGCCTTCTTCTTCAGTAGTAAGCACGACGGCCTTGATGTCGGGGTCTGCATAAGCCATGCGGATGGCGGCTGAATGCCCCGCATCCGGGACGAAGACCACGTGTTTGACGTTGTGGGCCTTGAGCACGCGAAAGACTTCTGCCTGCCACTCTTGCCCCACGGTGTGTTCTGCTTCTGTTGACATACCCATCTCCCGAGCAGTGCTGTTTTTGTGTTTTCAGCCATTCTGGGAGTGCTGGAACCCAACGGCGACTACCGTTTTTGTCTTTGAGATATGCCCGTTTTGTATCGTTGGTCGCCGTCAGTGTGGTTTGCAGGGCCCACACGGTAGTCTCCACAGGCGCAAGGTCTAACTGATAGACCGAAATGCTATAGCTTGCCCTCAGCCCCCTGAGAGCCTGGGTGCAGAGCCTGCCCGCACGTCTTCATGGCCAATGCACCGGCGGCCTGGCGCCTTCCCCCAGGCAGCATTGCGGGTACACTGAGGCGTCTTCGCCGCATGTCGCGCCGAGCCTGAATTTGACTGGCCTGGTAATGGATGTCGTTCAACTCAAGACCCTGATTCATGTTGCCGAACTGGGGAGCCTTAGTAAGGCCTCTGACCGGCTTCACATCGCACAGCCGGCCCTCAGCCGCCAAATTCGATTGCTGGAAAAAGAACTCGGCACTTATTTGTTTGATCGGCACGGGCGGGGAATGGAAATCACCGATGCTGGCCGCGAAGTGTTGGCGCATGCCACTCGAATCATGGAGGAAATGGAGTCCATACGAAGTTCGGTTGCCGGTGGGAAGTCTTCTTTTCGGGGCACCGTCATCATCGGCACTACGCCGACGGTCGCGGAAATTGCCACGGTCCCGCTGGTTCGAAAAGTCAAAGAACAACATCCAGATCTCGGTATCAGGTTTTCCTCTGCCTACAGCGGTCACCTGCTCGATTGGGTGCAACGTGGGGAGTTGGAACTGGCGATTTCTTATGACCCGCAACCCCTGCACACGCTGCGGATCATGCCGGTGATGATGGAAAACCTGCTATTGGTGGGCCCCGCCAGCGCCAATCTGCGCATGGATACGCCTGTGTCATTCGAGTCTCTGGGAGGGCAACCATTGGTGTTGCCCAGCGCCCGGCACAGTCTTCGCGTCATTCTGGACACCTGTGCGCGTGAAGTCGGCATCAAGCTAAAAACGAGCGTTGAAGCTGACTCTTTTGGCGCGATGATCGATCTGGTCCGCCATGGCTTTGGTTTGACCGCTTTGCCATTAGCGTCGATTCACGCACAGATCGAGTCTGGCGTGCTCAGTGCCGCACCTTTGGTCGACCCTGTCCCCATGCGTAAATTGGTCCAGGTCTTCCCTGCGGACAGGCGTGTCAGCCCGGCTGCAAAATGGGTAGGCGATACGTTTATCGAGATTGCCGCCGACCTTGTAAGCCGCAACATGTGGGCAGGGCACATGCTCTGAACTACTTGATTGGTCTATCCGGTCATTCAAGAGACGGGATGGGGAGCGCCCTGGTCCTTTTGAGCCTGCAAAAAGATCGAGAACAGCTCTGATTGCGACTTGATGCCCAGCTTTCGGTAGATGTGCTTCTTGTGAACTTTGACGGTTTCTACCGAGATATCCAGCTTGCGGGCGATCTCTTTGCTGGAGCAGCCGCTGAGCATCAAGCGGCCCACATCCAGTTCGCGGGCGGTCAGGTGCGTGCCCCATTCGTCGTTGAGTTCTGGCGGCTCGGGCGTACTCACTTGCTTGAGTTCGTAGGGCAGACGCTGGCGCAACAGGCTCAGCACCCAAGGCTGGATCAGCGACAGCAGGGCGATCTGTTCGCGGTCAAAGCGCTGGCGCGAGCCCAGTGACAGGCACAAGGTACGGCCGTCCGGCTGGTGGCTGTTGAACTGGATCTCATCGGCCACCACGTTCAGGCGAAAGTAGCGCTGGTAGTATTCGGTGAGTTCGAAATGCTCCGGCGCCACTTCGGCCAGGCGCAGCAGGCCGGTGCGCGAGTGTTCGCGGCTGGCAATATAGAACGGGTCAAGCAGGTACAGACCGTTGAGGTAGTCCTGAAACAACTGGTCCGGGCTGCCGTCCTGCCCCGGGCACTCGGCGAACACCAGCGGTTTGTGCTCACTGCTGAACAGCAGCACCACCCAACTGTCAAACGGCACATAGTGCTCCAGCAGACGTACGAGTTGAGTCCAAAAGTTGGTCTGGTCCAGAGCGTCTATCATTTGCCCAACTGAACGGTGCCAGGCGATGTCTTCAAGCGACATGGTCATCAATCTACCCCTATCGGGTTACCCCCGCCGCGTGATTCCCTGGCAGGTTGTGGCTAAGCATACTGCGCCAACGAGAACACTTACAAAAGAACGGGAATACCCATGAAGGTCGAATTTGCTCAATTGGCAGGCCGTGACAACGGCACCGCCTACAACCTTGAACGGGCCCTTGCGTCCATTGCAGCGTGCGCGGCTGACACACAGTTGATCGTGTTCCCGGAAACGCACCTGATGGGTTTCCCCTCTGCCGAAACAGTAGCAGCGGTTGCCGAATCGATCGACGGCCCGACTGTGCAGGCCATTATTCAGGCCGCCAAAGCGCGCAATATTGCCGTGGTCATCGGCATGGCCGAAAACGACGACGGCAAATTCTACAACACCACGCTGATGATCACCCCCGAAGGCGTGGCCTTGCGTTATCGCAAGACCCACCTGTGGGCTTCGGACCGTGGCGTATTCAACGCTGGCGACCGCTACAGCACCTGCGTGTGGAACGGCGTGCGCGTCGGCCTGCTGATCTGCTACGACATCGAGTTCCCGGAGAGCGCCCGTGCCCTGGCGCAACTGGGCACCGAACTGCTCATCGTCACCAACGGCAACATGGACCCGTACGGTCCGACGCACCGCACCTCAATCATGGCCCGCGCCCAGGAAAACCAGGCGTTCGCGCTGATGGTCAACCGGGTGGAAGAGGGCGATGGCGGGCTGCTGTTTGCGGGCGGCAGCGCCCTGGTGGACCCATTCGGCACGCTGCTGTTTGAAGCAGGGCGTGAAGAAGGCCAATTCCGCGTAGAGCTGGATCTGGCGCAATTGAAAGCGGCTCGCAAGGACTACCGCTACCTGGACGACCAGCGCTTGAAATTACCGGGTGAGGTAATCGAGCGCGCTGACGGGACACGGGAGCTGTTGATCCCTGCGTAATTGGGACGCGGAGCGTCCAAGGCGACATTCCTGCGCGGTGTGCGGGAATGCTCGACCATAAAAAAAATCAGCTTCACCGACTTTCAGTTCTGCCATAAAACCAATAATCGCGCGGAGATTCACCCATGGCTCGTTTGCAACGCACCCTGTCGCTAGGGTCGGTGGTGCTGTTTGGCATCGCCTATATGACACCGATCATCGTGCTCGGCACGTTCGGCATTCTGGCGCAATCCACCGGCGGCATGGTGCCGGCCGCGTACCTGGCCGCCCTGGTGGCGATGTTCTTCACCGCCATGAGTTACGGGCGTATGGCTTCGGCCTTCCCGGTGGCCGGTTCCGCTTACACCTATGTGCGCAAGGCCATCAGCCCCAAGCTTGGCTTTATCGCCGGTTGGGCGGTGCTGCTCGACTACCTGTTCTTGCCCATGGCCATCTGGCTGATCGGCGCTGCGTACCTGCACTCGGCGTTCCCTGCGGTGCCGCAGTGGATTTGGGTCTTGGTCTTTATTGGCATTACCAGCCTGATCAACATCGTCGGCCTTAAGTTGGCCAACGGCGTCAACGCCTTGCTGATGCTGGTGCAAGCGCTGGTGCTGATCGCGTTTGTGGCGCTGTGTGTGCATTACATCGGCGGTGACGCCAGCAAGCCGTTGTGGACCATCGAACCGTTCTTCAATGGCCAGATGCAAATGCCGTTGATCATGAGCGGTGCGGCCATCGCCTGCTATTCGTTCCTGGGCTTTGATGCGGTGAGTACCCTCACTGAAGAAACCCGCGACGCACGTCGCACCATTCCACGGGCAATCATGCTGATCACCTTGATCGGCGGGCTGATCTTTGTTGGTGTGTCGTACTTCGTGCAGATCGCTCACCCGTCGTTCCAGTTCGCGGACGTCGACTCGGCGGCCTACGAGATCGCCCGCAACATTGGTGGCGACCTGTTTGTGTCGATCTTCATGATTGGTTTGATCGTCGGCCAATTTGCTTCGGGCCTGTCGGCTCAGGCCAGTGGCTCGCGCCTGCTGTTTGCGATGGGCCGTGACGGTGTATTGCCCAAGTCGTTCTTCGGCACCCTGCACGCCAAATACGGCACGCCGGTGAACAGCATTCTGCTGTGCGCTGTGGTTGCCTTGCTGGCGCTGAAACTGGACGTGACCACCTCGACGTCGTTCATCAACTTCGGCGCGTTCCTGGCGTTCACCCTGGTGAACCTGTCGGTGATCTTCCACTACTGGATCGGCGGCAAAAACCGTGGCCTGCGTGAAGTTGTGCTGTTCCTGGTGTTCCCGACCATCGGCCTGCTGGCAGACCTGTGGCTGATGATCAGCCTTGACCATCTGGCTATCTACCTGGGCCTGACCTGGCTGGTGATTGGCTGTATCTACCTGGGCTTCCTGACCCGTGGCTTCACCAAACAACCGCCGGAAATGGATTTTCAGGAAGCGTCCTGATAAGCCTTGGGTCTAACCTTATTGCAATCGGTTCTCGTTTGGGTGCATTTGTTGTGTTACTGTATAACACATCAAAAACACCCAGACGCCCCGGAGGCTTTATGAGACCTGGTATCCATCCCGACTACCGCACCGTACTGTTTCACGACACCGCCGCTGACGTTTTCTTTCTGATTGGCTCCACGGTCGACACCGATCGCAGCCACGCCCACAGCGACGGCAACACCTACCCTTACGTGGCCCTTGACGTGTCCAGCGCTTCCCACCCGGTATACACCGGCCAGCAGCGCAAGACCCAGTCCGAAGGCCGGATCGCCGGGTTCAACAAACGCTTCGCCACCTTTGGCTCAGGCAAAAAAGCCGAAGCGTAATCAGGCCAGCTGATTTACCTCAGGGCCGCTTCAGATAATGAGGCGGCCCTTTTTTTATGGCTGCTATTTATGCGGGCCGTCTGTCGCTGGTCGACTTTTCGTACATCGGGTGTTGGGGGATTAAGAGTACAGTGATCATTAACGAATAACGTTAAGCGTTAAATTATGATAAAAAGCTTCAGATGCGCAGACACCAGAATCTTTTTTGAGACCGGCCGAACCCGACGGTGGGTCGCAATAGCTTCGGTGGTTGAGCGAAAACTGACCATGCTGGACGCTGCCCTTGAACTCGCCGATTTGCGCTCGCCACCTGGAAACAGGTTAGAGCCACTGTATGGGGATAGAGAAGGCCAATACAGTATTCGAATCAACGGTCAGTATCGGATCTGTTTTTTTTGGAGCCCCAACGGCGCGGAAAATGTCGAAATTGTGGACTACCACTGAGGTGAATCATGTTTAAAAACAGCATGCGGCCCATACATCCCGGAGAGATTCTCAAGGAGGAGTATCTGGATCCGCTTGGCCTGACAGCCGCTGCACTGGCGCGAGCCTTACGGGTTTCTGCACCGACAGTGAATGAAATTGTATTGATGCGTCGTGGCATTAGCGCGGATGTGGCGTTGCGCTTGGCTATCGCCTTGGACACGTCGGCGCAATTTTGGCTGAATCTGCAAACAGCTTACGACCTGCGCACCGCTGAAATTGCAAAAGGGGCGCAGATTGAAAGAGAGGTCGAGAAAGTAGTCCATTGCGCCTGACGAAAACAACACTGCAATCATTCAGTGAGCGGTCCAGTGTGTTGACTACAGCGCTCGACAATGCACTGGTTGTGGTCGACTTGAGACTCGTGTGATCCTTGCCGCCTTTGTGTTCAAGGCGTCTTTTTTATGTCCAAAACCATCCGTATTGCTGCTGCTTTGTTGATCGAGCCCAATGGCCAGACCCTGCTCGTACGCAAGCGCGGCACTCAGGCTTTCATGCAACCTGGCGGCAAGATTGATGCAGGCGAGAAGCCTGCCGAGGCCTTGGCTCGTGAGCTGCACGAGGAGCTTGGCCTGAACATTGAGCCCTCGGACGCCGTGTACCTGGGTAACTTTTCGGCGCCTGCGGTCAACGAGCCGGGATATACCGTGGAGGCCGATTTGTTCCAGGTCACCATCGACGAGCCGGTCAGCCCGGCCGCCGAGATTGAAGAGGTGCGCTGGATTGATCCGGCAACCGATGGCGACCTGATTCTGGCGCCCTTGACACGTGACTTGATCCTGCCGTTTTATCGCCAATCGCTGGCCTGATATCACACCCAAGGACTGCCCATGATTCCTGCTCATGACCTGCTGATTTTTGCTGCGGCCTGTTTGCTGATGGTGCTGACGCCAGGGCCGAACATGATTTACCTGATTTCACGTTCGATCTGTCAGGGGCGTAAAGCCGGGATCACTTCTCTGGTCGGGGTAGTGGCCGGTTTCTTCGTGCATATGTTTGCTGCGGCCGCGGGGCTGACAGCCGTTTTTCTGGCCGTGCCGATGGCTTATGAAGCGTTGAAGTGGGCAGGCGCGCTGTACCTGTTGTGGATGGCCTGGCAAGCTTTGAAACCTGGTGCGCGCTCGCCGTTCGAAGCGCGTGACCTGGCGCCGGACTCAACACCAAAGCTGATGCTGATGGGGTTTATGACCAGTGTGCTGAACCCCAAGGTGGCGATGTTTTACCTCTCGATATTCCCGCAATTCATCACCCCTGAGCATGGCTCGGTGTTTATCCAGAGCTTGGTGCTGGGCTTTACTCAAATCACGGTCAGCTTCAGCGTTAACCTGCTGATCGCTTTGTTTGCTTCTGGTATCGCCGTGTGGTTTGCGCGCAACCCCACGTGGCTGATCGCGCAACGTTTTGTGATGGGTTTTGTATTGGCGGGGCTGGCGATCAGGCTGCTGTTGGAACAACGTAAAACCGTTTGATTGGGACCCACCGTAATGGCTATTGAACTGCTTGATCCCTCCTACGCCAAGGCTTATCGCCAGTTGATGCTGGAGGCGTACTCGCTGCACCCTGAGGCCTTTGTGTCTGGTATTGCTGACCGTGAGAAATTGCCGCTGAGCTGGTGGGAAGGGCAATTGGATGACGAGTTAAGCGCCCTGTTTGGTGCTTTTATTGACGCGCAACTGGTGGGCATTGTCGGGTTGGCATTTGAGCCCTGGGAAGACGCGCAGCACAAGGCCACGTTGTTTGGCCTGTACGTACCCCACGCCTTTCGCGGCCAGGGAGTGGGCGAGCAACTGGTGCAGGCCGTGCTGTCGCTGGCCGAACAAGAACCTGATATCAAAGTGGTTGAATTGACCGTGAGTGCCAACAGCACGGCGGCGCTGGCACTGTATCGGCGTTGTGGGTTTGAGCAATCGGGGCTGGAAGACAGCGCGATTCGGGTTGGCGAAGACTATTACGACCGCGTGCATATGCGGCGTCTGACGACGCCGGAGGAATAACGGCAGGAGCGAGGGGGCCGCCGCGTCTTCGACGCCGCGCTGTCGCGCATCAAACAGGACAGCGAGTATCTTCAGCATCCCCCAATCGGTTCCCTCTCCTTCGGGAGAGGCGTGGTGAGGGGGCTCTTAGATCAAGATCAAAAGATCGCGAGGCAAGCTCGCTCCTACAGGCGGTGGCGGTGCTTTATTTCACCGCGCTCACGCCATCCAGCGTCGAGAACGACGTGTCTTTTGCGGTCAGCAAGAAGTCGCGCATGTAGGGCGCATCCAGCATGTCGGTGCGCACGGCGGCATACAGCGTGGCGAACAAGCCTTTCTCACCCAGGCGCTTGGCCTGCACATAGCCACGTGAGCTGTATTCATGCAGCGCCCAATGCGGCATCCCGCACACACCTCGGCCACTGGCCACCAGTTGCATCATCATCACCGTCAGTTCAGAAGTCCGCACGTGTGCCGGTTCAATATCCGCAGGCTCCAGGAAGCGGGTGAAGATGTCGAGGCGGTCACGCTCCACCGGGTAGGTGATGAGGATTTCTGTGCTCAGGTCTTCAGGCACGATAAACGGTTTGCTGGCCAGCGGATGTTGGTTGGCCACCGCCAGCATGGCTTCGTAGGTAAACAGCGGCACGTAAGTCAGCCCGGCGATTTCTTGCGGGTCTGACGTCACCACCAGGTCCAGATCACCCCGTGCCAACGCTGGCAGAGGCGCGAAAGCAAAGCCCGACGCCAGGTCGAGTTCAACTTCAGGCCAGGCATCGCGGAACTGGTCGATGGTGGGCATCAGCCACTGGAAGCAACTGTGGCATTCAATCGCCATGTGCAAGCGCCCGGCGGTGCCGCCCACCAGCCGCGTGATATCGCGTTCAGCCGCACGCAGCAATGGCAGCATGGCGTCAGCCAGTTGCAGCAGGCGCAACCCGCCGCTGGTGAAACGCACGGGTTTGGTCTTGCGCACAAAGAGCGGCATGCCCATGCGCTCTTCCAATTCTTTGAATTGATGAGACAGCGCAGATTGAGTCAGGTGCAAGCGCTCGGCCGCTTCAACCAGGCTGTCGGACTCGCGTAAAGCGTGCAGGGTTTTGAGGTGACGAATTTCCAGCACGGTGACTCCATGAGTAAACTTGATGATCAACACGAAAGCGTTGAGTTTGTCTCATGTTGCCGTGGGTGTCGATAAGACGCATCACTGACGGGGTGGAGCGGTACGCCGATCGGGTCCCCCGCTAGCGCCTGTACATCGTCCCCATGGTTTCTGATAAGTGGTAGGCCGGACTGTCATTTCTTACAGTAGGCAAGCCCCTTTGTGCATTGCTTAATCACTCTCAGCAGAGCCTGCCTCCGATTTATGTGCTGCCACCTCTACAAATAGCAGAGGTAAAGCCTACGGGGGTTAATTAAGCCGCCAATTGGGAATGTTAGTGATGGTTGGGAAAAAGTCGTCCGAAAAGCCCACTACAAAAAAAGACACAGACAAAAAGTCAGCTAACAAAGGAAAGAAGGCCACAAGCACGCCGCAAAAGTCTAAAAAAATCAAGACAAACGACACTGTCCAAGCGGCGCCCATTCCGGAACGCAGTGCTGTGGCTCGTGACGCGTTGCAAGCGTTCAACCAACAGCTCACCCGGCTAGGTTTTACCTCCGTGTTTGAGGTGGTTCGTCGTGGTCGTACCCAGGTTGTTGCTCACTTGCTGCAACAGCCCGCGCTGGGGTTGCAACATCACCAAGCAGTAGATTTTTATGAGCAAGCGCAAAGCCGGGCGGCCTCTCTGACGCGGCTCTATGCTCAATTGTGCGCGCGGAGCGAGCCTGCCATGCGAGGCTTGAGCAAGTTGGGTGTGCATTACAACCGTACCTTGATGCAGCGTTCACTCGGTGGTGGCGGCAACTATGAAGATTGGTTCGAGCCGGCCAGTGGCACTGAGTTTGCTCACCCTGACTCGGTAGGTTCGTTGTTTTCCCCGGCCAGTTATCTGACTGATCTGTATCGTGCCGCCAAGCCGCTGCACCCTGTTGCGCATGGCCTGCAGTTAGATAATCGGCGCCCTGATCTGGGCTCGCTGACCCTGAACGACGCCAATTTGCATGAAGAAATCTCGACGCTGGCTCTGACCCTGGAAGTGCTCGATGCCGGTGTAGAAGGTGATGCTGACGAATTACTGCGTACGACGGTTTATCCGATGAATCTGCCTTATAACCATGCCAGCGAAAGAATTTTTCAGGGGCTGGCAGCCCGTAAAAATAGCCCCGTGGATATTTGGTCGGTATTGGGGGATTTCGAGGGCGCGGCGTTAAACCGGGATCTTGAACTGTTGAGCTGGGCAACGAGAATGCCTGTTGCTTATGCGCGTGATGCGTTGGGAATGTCCCCGGAGTTAGTCAACATACTGACTGAACAGCGCAATACATCTGACGCAAGTGTGGCCAGATACTTTGGTCGCCCTAGTATTACTAGCATGCGTTTCGCATCGGATTTTCAAAAGGCCCTTAAACTGCCTGAAGACACTATTTTAGAGGGATTAGGGGCGGGGCCTTATTATGAGGATGAGACCACGCTGCTCTTGGAAAGTGACCCTGAACAACGACGTGAACCGATTACGATCATGGTGAGTAAGCAGGTCATTATTGTCCCACCTCAAACCTACGGTGCACGCTATATCAATGGCTGGGACGACGGTGATCCGGCCGCAGCCAAACCCTTCTATTGGTACGTCGGCGCAGCGCTCGGTCAGGAAGTGCCTGCGCCAATAAACAGCCCCTCAAACAGTGGTTTGTACAACCGTAATGGCCGTGCTTTCGAACGTCTCAATCGCCTGGTTCGGCTGCAGCGACATCTGAAGGTATTGTCGTTCGCAGAACTGGACTGGCTGATCAGTCAGGCCAACGAAGATATAACGGCTCACCCATTGACGCAGACGCTGCAGGCACTCGCAGTCTATATGCCACTGCGCAAGCGGTATGGCATGACGGTGAATGGTTTTGCCGCCTGCCTGGGTGTGATCAACACCTTCCATGCCACGGGCACGTTATCGTTTTATCGTTCCCTGTTTGGTCAGGCTGACTTGATCGGGAAAATCAATATTTCCTTCAGTGGTACGTCTGAAACGCCAGACGCCACCTCTATGAAGGTGCGCGCAGCGCTGTGCCAAGGCCTGCAGATTGATGACGGTGCGCTTGTTTTGCTGGCGGGTTACTTGCCAGGTATTACCGGGGCGGTATTACCAGTGCTGCAGTTAGAGCACATCTCAGCGCTGTATCGGCTGGTTGCGATTCCACGATTATTTGGTCTGAGTGTGCTCGAGGCTTTGTATCTTTGGGACTTAATGGGCAGCCCCAATGCTATTGCTAAAGCGCTGGCTCAACCAAGGCCTGGCGCCGTTGCTCTCGGTGTCTTGATCCGCACGGGTTATCTGGTCGACTGGATGAGTGCCGAGCAATTGGAGCCCGCGTCATTGGTCGCGATGACAAGTAATCGCTATCCGGTGCAGCTCACTCATGAACTGAAATCCTTTATCGATAATATTTACAGCACGCTGACTGGTCGTGAAGTGGTCACGCCTGAGCGACGGTTTACAGAGGACGCGTCAATAAAGGCTCAACTGGCGCGCCATTTCGCAGCAGAGTTTGGCTTGAAGCCCAATGTCACAGCGACCCTGCTGATGTGGGTCGACGCCGTCGCCGGGATGATGAACCCAAATTTGTTGGAATATGACCTATTAAATTTTTGGGCTGATATCCAGGCATTTTGCCAAGACAGTAAATTCAGTACTGACAAAATAGTTCAGTACGCCTGTTTGGCGAGGCAGTTCGCCCAAGTCTGCTATTGGGCTCAGTTGGGCGAGCAGGACTTGGCGCTGCTGATGCCCAGCGTTGAGCCGGTCAGGCCTTCGGTGCTGACAGGCCAAGACACGATGCCCACATTAACGCTGAGTTTTCTGCTGCTGTTGTCGCGCTATCGTCGCTGGCAACTGCAATTGATTCGTCCGGTGGCCGAAGCGCGTGAATTCCTGAAGCGCGCGGCCGAGGGTGACCCGGATTTAACGGTCGACGGCGCCGCGCAATTGCTCAGCGACCTGCACGGTTGGCAACTGGCACAAACCAGGGCGCTGATGGGCGAACACATTCCGTGCAGTTTTACAGCGTTATTGCCCTTGCTGCGTCGTATGCAATTGAGCACAAAACTCAATGTATCCCCCACCAATCTTTCCCTGATTGAGACATTGACTGGCTCAGGCACATTACAGCCAACCCTTGAACACATTGCCGACTTGATCATCGCAGCAGCGCATGGTTAGCACGGGAGAAACAGCATGAACGAGACTTTGTTAGCTGGCCTGAACGAATCCCGGCGCGATGCTTTGGTGGCGTATTACATCCAGCGTGTGATTCCTGATCGTGGTCTTGGTGAGTTGGCTGAAAAAATTGTCAGCGCAGATGATCTTTATGAGTACCTGCTGCTGGATACGCAAGTGTCCGGTCTTATCAAGACCAGTCGTATTGCCGAAGCGGTGGCCAGTGTCCAGTTGTATTTACACCGTTGCCAGGAACAGTTGGAGCCTGATACTGACGCGCAGGCCATGCAAGAGGCTTCACGCCACAACGGCTATTTCAGCCGTTGGAACGCCTGTAACAAACGCTACGCCAACTGGGCCGGATTACAGCGGTTATTACATTACCCCGCCAGCTATATTGACCCTGAATTGCGCTACAACAAAACCCAGTTGTTTGTGGAGCTGGAGTCAGCGATCAATCAGGGCCGTGTTACCGAAGAACGCGTTGAACAGGCGTTTACGCAATACGTGAGCGGCCTGCGCAATGTGCTGGATATTCGTTATGACAGTGGGTATCAGGTCGAACCGGCTGGAAAGCAGGGGGCCGCGTATTTTTGCGGCAGCATTCCCGGTACGACCGGGGAGTATTACTGGCGACGTGTGGATGCAACCGATTACGGTGAAGACTCTAGAGTGCGCAATGCCGGAGCATGGACAGAATGGCTGAAGATTGATGCGCCATTACAACCATTGCCGGACACTGTACCGTCGATTGTATATTTTGATAGTCGCCTGCATGTGCTGTGTGTGCATGAATATGCGAGCAGGAGCGAACTTACCGATACAGGCGACGCTCTTGAAACTCAACTAATAAATATTCGGGAGCTGCAAGTCGCGACCTTGCTTCCCAGCGGGCAATGGAAGTTGCGTAACTACCCACTCACCAATAACGCCCTCGGCGTTTTTGCGGTTGAATTGCGTGATGTCAGGCCAGGTGTGGCGCCGTCGTTGGGTGTTTTTTTTGATGTTCCCAAGGGGCTTGATGTTGCTCGCTACAATAAAACGTTACAACCGGTTGAGTCGTTAGGTGTAATGGATAACTTGGGGTTTATACATGAGCTTATACAAGAACCCTATAGCCATATCTTCCCGGTGCGGCAGCCAATTAGTTATACGGCCGCCACGGAGGCAGCCGAATATAAAGTGGAGAGTGATTTTTATCGTGATTATTTTCATAATAATTCAGGGGTCGGGTTTAAGGTTTCTGATTTACTATTTTCCAAGTCTTCAGATGGTAAGTTGTCAATTGACATTAACTTGGTGGTGTATTATCCGTATAACGTTAAATTTGCTGTTGAGATTTTTTATTCTGGTAGTAGCGTTTTCAATTCTGTGTTTTTTGATGGTAACAGTCATAACGCAACGGTTACGGTTCTCACTAATGTTGTGTTTGATGATTTTGCGATAGACAGGTTGTTTCGCGTAAAGCTGATTCTCAATACCAACGCGTACGATGTTGAGTTGTCACGAGTGAATGATAGTGCCCCGGCAACGTTTAAAAACATCGTCCCCAATGAGAACCTGTGGATCTCAACTTCCCGCCTGAACACAGGCCGTACTCAAATGTTGTACACCATGCCCGGTCAACATAAGGAGTTCACCTTAACAACACTCGCCGGTCCGTTAATGGAACAAAAAATGCTCGATGGCGTGGACGCGCTGTTGTCATGGGACTTGCAGCAGCTTTTGATCGATCCAGAGGATTACGCTGGCAACACGATTACCCGCCCACTCACTTTTATTGGGGGCGTAGGGCTCTACACATGGGAAGTGTTCTTTCATGCCCCACTGCTGATTGCCAACCGACTGTTGTCTGAACAGCGTTTCGATGAGGCCGAGCGTTGGTTTAAGCGCATCTTCGATCCGGCAGGTTATCGCGATGCCGATGGCAACTTGCAGATGAATGGTACGCAGCCGCGCTACTGGAATGTGCGCCCGTTGCAGGAAGACACCGCCTGGAACCCTTCGTCCCCAGCTGACACCGATGACCCTGATGTCATTGCTGCCGCTGACCCTATGCACTACAAGTTGGCCGTTTACCTGCGCACATTGGAACTGCTGTCCGCACGCGGCGACCACTTGTATCGCCAGCAAACCCGCGACAGCCTCAGTGAGGCCCGCATGTGGTACGTGCAAGCCCTGCAAATGCTCGGCCCGCGCCCGACGCTGCCGTTAGCTCTGGCGTGGGACGCACCGACACTGAACGAGGCCAGCAGTGCTGACAATCTTCGATTACTGCAGTTGGAACAAATGGTCGAGCAGCAATTACCGCATCTGGCCCCTGCATCCGTGCCGCAGATTACAGTGGTCAACGGGCCGTTTCGGGCCCCGGTTGATGCAGCCGTGCTGGCTTACTGGGATCGTTTTGAAGGGCGGCTTTACAACCTGCGCCATAACCTGTCCATCGACGGGCATCCGCTGTCACTGAAACTATTCGAGTTACCCACTGATCCGCGCGCGCTGCAAATGGCACGGCTGGCGGGTGACGGTGCAGGAGGCCAGGAGGCGCAAGTTACACCACTGCTGTGGCCGCAACGCTTTCCAGTGATAGTGGAGCGTGCTCGTGCTGGCGTACAACAGGTCATCCAGTTCGGTGCCAACCTGCAAAGTGTCCTCGAGCGCCGCGACGCCGATGCGTTAAGTGTTATGCAGCAAACTCAGCAGGGCGGGCTTCTGGCCATTTTGCGTGAAGTACATCGTGCCAATCTGGCCTCGCTCGACCAGACCCTGGAGGGGATGAAGAAAAGCCAGGCCAGCCATTTGGCCCGTCAGCAGCATTACGAGGCGCTGTACCAGGAAAATATCTCCTCGCGAGAGCAGCAGTCCATGGACTTGCGCAGCGACGCAGGCTATATCGACAGCGCTGCAGGAGTATTGCGGCTAGTGGGTGGAGGATTGAATACGCTCCCAACAATGGCCATGGCGGGGGGGGGTATTGGTTTTGCTATGGGCGGGGCGGGATGGGGCAAGTTAGGCAGCGTCGTTGATGCTTCCAGCGACGCGCTTAGAATTACGGCCAACATAATGGAAGGCATCGCCGGGAAAATAGATATATCCGAGCAATACCGCCGCAGGCGTCAAGACTGGGATTTGCAGCGTGATCAGGCGCGGCGTGAAGTGGAACAACTCACGGACCAGATCGCGGCCTTGAACCAACAAAAAAACATGACCCTTAAACAGCAACAGCAGACTGAACTGGAACAGGCCTACAGTGCTGCGGTACTGGAAGTAATGACCACCCGCTTCACCGGTCAAGCTCTGTTTAATTGGCAGGCTGCGCGGTTGGCCACGCTTTACTACCAGCTTTACGACTCGGTATCTGCACTGTGTACTCAGGCGCAAGCCAGCCTGCGCTGGGAAACGAGTGATTTACGCAACTATCTGCGCCCAGGTAACTGGAACGATCTGTATCAGGGGTTGCTGGCCGGGGAGAGTCTTCTTCTGAGTTTGCAACAGATGGAGAACACATACCTGCAGTGGGATCGTCGGGCATTGGAGGTGCGCAAAACGGTCTCGTTGCTGTCGCTGTCCCCGAGTCTGCTTACAGACATTCAAACAGCATTGACGCAAAAGGCCTCTACGCTCGCACGCCGTCATGAAGAACCGTCCAAGGTAACTGTGACGTTGAAAGAAGAGGGGCTGATCCTCACCTTTGATCTCAAAGACATGAATATCGCGAACGATTATCCGGACAGGCTGGGGGCGAGGCGTTTGCTCAAGGCGTTGAGTGTCTCGCTACCCGCACTTCTGGGGCCGTATCAAGACGTGCAAGCTTTATTGAGTTACTCGGGCAATGAACCGATAGCGGACGGTTGCACGGCGATGGCGATTTCCCATGGTCTGAATGACAACGGCCTGTTCCAGTTGGATTTCAACGATGGGAAGTATTTGCCGTTTGAAGGCATACCGGTGAAAGACGCGGCGTTTTCTCTGATGTTTCCGAACGCTGCTGAGCAGGCCAATACCCCCAACCAGCAGGCCATGTTAATGAGCTTGAATGACATTATTTTGCATATCAATTACACCATTCGCTAAACGTGCCCCGAGAGGCCAGGTGAGTATCACCTGGCAATCTTGTCGACATGTATATCGAGTTTTTTCAGGCGATACCAAAAGCTGCGCTCTGAAATCCCGATCAATTGTGCGGCCGCCGCCTGAACGCCTTGGGCCTGTTGCAAGGCGGCCAGGATGTAGGCCTTTTCAACCTCGGCCAGGGCGGCTTCCAGATCAGGTGGGACGCAGACTTCAGGGGTCAGCAAACTGCTGCTCTGAAGCGGCTGGGCACTGAACAGGTAAGGCGGTAAATCGCTGTCTTCGATGGTGCTGCTCTGGGCCACGATGGTGGCGCGTTCCACGCAGTTTTGCAGTTCGCGAATGTTCCCCGGCCAGTTGTATTGCGTCATTGCTTGCAAGGCGCTCGGGCTAAAACCGCTGATCCGTTTGCCTGCGGTAGCACCCAGGTTGTGGGCAAAGTGCCGCGCCAGCGGGCCGATGTCTTCAACGCGCTCGCGCAAGGCGGGCAGCGGGATCGGGAAGACGTTCAGGCGGTAGTACAAGTCTTCGCGAAACTCTTTGTTGGCCACGGCTTCCAGCAGGTTTTTGTTGGTCGCGGCAATCACCCGCACGTCCACTTTACGTTCCCGCGGGTCGCCTACGGGTTCAATCACCCGTTCTTGCAACGCGCGCAAAATCTTGGCTTGCAAGGCCAACGGCATGTCGCCTACTTCGTCGAGAAACAACGTGCCTTTGTCGGCCTGCATAAAGCGCCCGACGCGATCGGCCACCGCGCCCGTAAAAGCGCCTTTGCGATGGCCAAACATTTCGCTTTCCAGTAGCCCTTCAGGAATGGCCGCACAGTTGACCGCGACAAAGGGTTTGTCTGCCCGGCTGCCATGCCGGTGGATGGCGCGGGCGACCATTTCTTTGCCGGTGCCGCTTTCGCCGGTCAGCAAGATGGTGGCGCTGCTGTCGCGTACCGAGTCGATGGCCTGCAGGACACGACGAAAACTCGGGCTTTCACCCACCAGGCTATCAATGTGCTGGTGTTCGTCGAGTTCGGCGCGCATGCGCGCGTTGTCGCGCACGATGTCGCGAAACTGCAGGGCTTTGCTGACGGTGATGTCGAGCTCGTCGATGTCGAAGGGTTTGGCGATGTAGTCGTAGGCACCGTTACGCATCGACTGTACGGCGTTTTTCACCGTGCTGTAGGCGGTCATCACGATCACCGGCAATTGCGGGTAACGCACTTTGACCTCGGCCAGTAACTGCGGGCCGTCCATGCCGGGCATGCGCCAGTCGCTGATCACCAGGTCAATGTCTTCCTGCTCAAGAATGGCCAGGGCTTGCAGGCCGTTGCCAGCGGTGAACACGTGAACATCGTTCTGGGTCAGCGCCGAGCTGAGCAGGTCACAGAGTTTTGGCTCATCGTCGACTACCAGTACGTTATGGCTCATGACTCATCCCCTCCGTGGGCCGGAATATACAAGTTGAAGGTGGTGCCAGCGTCTTTTTCGCTGAGGCATTCAACACGCCCGTCATGGTTTTCCAGGATCGAAAACACTTTGGGCAAGCCCAAGCCGGTGCCCGAAGCTTTGGTGGTAACAAATGGGGTGAAAATGCGTTCGATCATGTCGGCTTCAATACCTTGGCCCGTATCGATAATGCTCAAGACGGTATCGCCGTTGTCGTCCTGCGCAATGCGCAAGGTCAGGTAGCCACCGTCAGGCATGGCGTCGATGGCATTGATGATCAAATTCAGACACGCCTGCTTCAACTGCCGGGCGTCGGCATACAGGGTCGCACCGGGGGCCTGATCGTCGATCTGGGCCTCGATGCTGTGGCTCTTCAGCTCGGGTTCGCAAAAGCCCAGGATGTCTTCGACCAATGGCCGCGCCAGTTGCTGCGAGCGCACAGGGGCGCTGGGTTTGGCGAAGTCGAGGAACTCGGTGATCAGTTCGTTGATGCGCGTGACTTCACTGACCACGTATTCCAGGTGGCGTTTGTCCGTCTCGCCCAGGTCGGCCCGGCGGTGCAGCAACTGGGTGGCGGTTTTAATGATGCCCAGCGGATTGCGGATTTCGTGTGCCAGGCCCATGGCCACTTCGCCCAGGGCATGCAGACGGTCACGCCGACGCAGTTGGCCTTCGAGGTGTTGTAACTCGCCCAGGCGCGCAGTCATGTGGTTGAAGGTGCTGCTCAACTCGGCCAGTTCATCGTGCCCTGACACTGCGACGCGCTGGTTGTAATCCCCCGCCGTCACTGCGCGTACGCCTTCGGACAAGGCGCGCAGTGGCCGTGTCAGGCGCTCTGACACCAGCCAGCCGACGGTCAGTGACAGCAAAGAACCGAGCAGAAAAATCAGCGCAAACAGGTTGGTCTGATTGACCAGCCCGACGAGGCTGGAATGGCGCAGCAGGCCGCTGTAGATCACCCCTTGCAACTCGCCGTTGTCGTTAAGGATGGGCCAGTACAGACCGCTGTAGCGGCTGGTGAATTGCTCGCTGGGCAGCTTGGTCTCGCGCAGGGTTTTCTCGATGCTGTGGGAGAGCGTGGGCTTGTGTTCATCAAAGTGCTGGCTGGAGAAAATCTCGGCAAAGCCATTGGCATTGGACAGGTACAGGCGCAGGTCGAGGGAATGCACATCGGCCACGCTGGTCAGGAAGCTGCTGTCCATGAAGGTCGCCACCAGCAGTTGGAAGTCCTCGCCGTCTTGAGCGGTAGGAAACGTCGACACCACGGTGCCGGTCGGCACGCCGCCGACATTGATGGTCTGCAAGACGGCGTTGGGGGCCAGGCTGATCTGGTCGACGATGTTGTCGCTGGCGGTGCTGAACACCACTTTATGGTCGCTGGTGCGAATCAGTGCCACCACATCAATGCCCATCGCGTCGGCAATGTCGGCGGTGAGTTTGTCGTGGCGAATGGCTTTGTTGGAAGACGGCGGGTGGGTGTATTGCTGGAACAACTTGGCGACGCGGGCGTTGTCCTGAAGGATCTCGCTGATTTCGTCTTTGACGATTTTGGTCGATTCCTGCAGCCAGACCCGCACGTTACTGTCGAAAATCTGCGACAGGGTGGTGGCGGCCAATTCTGCGGCGATCATGGTCGGCACAACGCTGACCAGCCAAAAAGCCAGTACCAATTTGCGCTGCACCGTCCAGCGCGACACTTTGAATGGCTGGGGTTTGCGCGAAGATTCAGGCGTGATGGGCATTATGTCTCGCTTATCGCGGCAGCCAGAGCAGGGTCGTGGCGGTCAGGGCGGATGAACAGTTTGACCAGTTTGAGCACGCCATTGATCAAGCGGTTGCGATGGCGAAAGAACAGCGTGTTGTTCTGAAATGTGCAACCCAGGCGAATCTTGCTGGCATAGCCTGCCTGACCACATTCGTATAAGGCAATGTTGTTGCGAATACAGTAGTCGACATTCACCACCCAACTCCTGAAATACAAGTTGTACTCGCGGCTAAGCGTGAGGTCATGACCAAAAAACTTGTCGATCAACCGATGCTCGTCAATCAGCACCAGGTTGAAGGCGACCAGATGTTCGTCGACCCAATACAGCACGCACAGCGCCCGGTCACCCAGTTGCTCGAGAATACCGGTGAAATAGGCAGGCGGTAAGCGTTCAAATTGCAAATCACTGCGTTCGAGGGTGGCTTCGTACAGGCGCATGACCTCGGGCAATACGTCGTCGATATTGTTGCGCCATTCCACTCGTGGTTCTGGCGCCCGCAGCTTGCGGCGCATGTCTTTGCGCGTCGATTTACCCAGAGAGCCGAGGTAGCTGTCGACCGAGCCATAGGGCACCGGGAGCATGGCGCTGGGGAGGCTGGGCATGGATTGAAAACCCGCGGCCTTGCAGCTGTGCGCCCAGTCATTATCGTGGCTGGGCACGTCTTTGACGGCAATCAGGCCGATGCCCAGTTGGGCGGCGTCGCTGTGGGCCAGCTTAAGGAGTCGGGCGAGCAGGGCGGGGCGTTCTGAGGCGGCAATGTGGCTGGCCGTGCCCGCGCTGCATTGTTCTGTCACCGGCGAACCGATGGCGTACAGGTGTAAGTGCATCAACCCGGGCATCACGCGATTCAATTGCTCGGTAAAGCGTTTACCGATGCCTTGAACCGTGGTGTCAAGCCGATAGCTGGTGGTGAATGCGGTGGCCGCTGCAATCAAGGTCGAGCCTTCGAACAGCGTCAGGTAACGCCATTCGAAGCCCTCGATGCCGGCTTTTTCGACCGCCATGATGTAGTCCCAATCCTCCAGAGCACCTGGAAAACAGTCATTCCAGGCCTCGCGCTCGATGGCCTGGAGTGATGAAAAGGCGTGGGCAGTAATCATGAGGCGTCCTTGGGGTCAGGCTTGTTGCAAATACTCAATCGGTTGCGTTGTCACGTTGCTGTTCTTTTTTACGAAGGCGGCACTCAACTCGATCACGCGGCGGTATTGCAGGTCGACGGTGATCATGTGGTAGCAGTTGTCGAGCAACACTTTGGTCACCTGGCCGCCCAAGTGGCGCTCCACGTAATCGGCGTTCCAGCGGCTGGTGATGTCGTCTTCGATGGAGTGCAGCACCAGTGCAGGCGTGGTGATCGACGGCATGCGTTTTTTCACCACAGCGTTCATCCGGTGCAGTTCGCGTACGGTCACGCCTTCCATCGTCAACAACCCGGCATTGCTGCTTTCGCCGGCTTTCATCTGGCGCTCGACAATCGCCCGCAAGCGCTCGTTCTTGATGCCGTAAGGCGGCTTTTCTTCAAAGCTGCACAGGTGCACACCGCCCGGAATCGCCATCAGCAGCGGGGTCAGGAATGCCAGCTTGTTGATGCTCCAGCCGTCGTAACGCAAGGTGGTGGAATACATCAGCAAACCGGCGACCTGGCCGGGGTGCTCGGAGGCCACGTACATCGACATTACGGCGCCCATCGACAAGCCGCCGACGAACACCTGCTGGTGACGTTGGCGAATGCCGGCGAAGGTTTTGCGCACGCCTTCGTACCAGTCTTGCCAGCCGGTGGCTTGCAGGTCGCTGTTGTCACCGCAGTGCCCGGCCAGGGTCGGAACGTACACCGTGCACGTACCGTCTTTGGCCAGGCCCTGGGCCACCCGACGAAGTTCCGTCGGGGTGCCGGTGAGGCCGTGGATCAACAGGATCCCGACCTCACCTGTGCCGAGAACGAAACCGGCGTCGCCTTCGCCCAGATCGATCTCTGACGCGTTCACCGTTTCATCGCCCGGTGCAGCAGGCGGTCGAGCAGGGCCAGGCCCAGGTCGATTTCTTCGTAGCTGATTTCCAGCGACGGTGCCAGGGTGATGACGTTTTTGTAGTAGCCGCCCACGTCCAGAATCAGACCCAGACGCTTGCCGTCGATTTCGATGTCGCCCTTCATGCCTTCTTCAACCATGTAGTCCAGGGTTGCCTTGTCTGGCGTGAAGCCGTCCGGACCGCAGATTTCGCAGCGCAGGGCCAGGCCCAGACCGTCGACATCGCCGATGATCGGGTAGCGTTTTTGCAGCTCTTGCAGGCCTTCCAGGAAGTATTTGCCCTTGGCCATGACCATCGCGCCGTAATCGACTTCGCTGGTCATTTTGAACATTTCCAGGCCTACGGCGGTGCCCAGCGGGTTGGACGCGAAGGTAGAGTGAGTCGAACCTGGCGGGAATACCTTCGGGTTGATCAGCTCTTCACGGGCCCAGATGCCGCCCAGCGGGTTGAGGCCGTTGGTCAGCGCCTTGCCGAAGACGATCACGTCTGGTTTGACGTCAAAGTGTTCGATCGACCACAGCTTGCCGGTACGCCAGAAGCCCATCTGGATTTCGTCGACCACCATCAAAATGCCGTGCTGATCCAGCACTTGCTTGAGTTCGCGGTAGAAGTTCATCGGCGGAATCACGTAGCCGCCGGTGCCCTGGATCGGCTCGACGTAGAACGCTGCGTATTCGCTTTGACCGACTTTCGGGTCCCACACGCCGTTGTATTCAGTTTCGAACAGACGGGCGAATTGCTGTACGCAGTGGCTGCCGTATTCTTCTTTGGTCATGCCTTTAGGGCCGCGGAAGTGGTACGGGAACGGGATGAAGTTGGCACGCTCACCGAAGTGGCCGTAGCGGCGACGGTAGCGGTAGCTCGAGGTGATCGAGGACGCGCCCAGGGTACGGCCGTGGTAGCCGCCTTCGAAGGCGAACATCAGGCTTTTGCCGTTGCTGGCGTTACGCACCACTTTGAGGGAGTCTTCGATGGACTGCGAACCGCCGACGTTGAAGTGCACGCGACCGTCGAGGCCGAACTTGTTTTTGGCGTCGACTGCGATGCGTTCCGACAGCTCGATCTTGCCTTTGTGCAGGTATTGGCTGGCGATCTGCGGCAGGGTGTCGATCTGTTGTTTCAGCGCGTTGTTCAGGCGTGGGTTGGCGTAACCGAAGTTAACCGCCGAGTACCACATTTGCAGGTCGAGGTAAGCCTGGTCTTCGGTGTCCCAAACGTAGGAGCCTTCGCAGCGGCTGAAAATACGTGGTGGCTCGATGTAGTGAACGGTATCGCCATACGAGCAGTACTTGGCTTCTTTTTCCAGAAGAATCTGGTCTTCAGCGGTAGCGATTCGAATATCAGACATGATTGAAGAGTTCCTGCTGGTCACGAGAATAATGAGGGGCGTTAGCGGCGTTGCTTGGCAATTTGGCGAGCAAGGCCGGGAGTTCAGAGAAAGAGTCGAAGCGTGCGTACGGGATGCCGTTGCGCTCGCAGTGCTCGGCCAGGCTGTCTTTGGCAAACACGAAGTCGGCGGACGAGGCCACGCACATGTCGGAACGGCCATCGCCAATCACCAGCACGCGCTTGCCGCTGGGCGTGGACTTGCATTTGCAGTTGCCCGAGGCGGCGCGGCAGGCGTCGCTGGAGTAAGGGAAGTCAATGCGCCAGCTGTTCTGGTCAACCTGACGCAAGCGATTGGCGAGGATCGGCAGCAGGGTCACGTAATTGCGTGCCAGGATGCGCGCGATGCCTTGCTCGATGCCGTCGCTGACCACTTCCAGGGTGGCGCCGAGGCCGATGACGTGATCGACGAAGTCCGGGAAGTCCGGGTCAATCTCCACCGTATCGAAGTAAGCCAGCAATTCGGCTGGCGAGGCTTTGACCAGCGACAGCTGGCGGCTCAGGCATTCACGCGAACCGATTTCACCTTGCACCCATTGTTCTTCGATCGTCTCCCAGCTAGGGTCAGCGAAGCGTTGAAGAATGTTGTCGATGACGTCGGTGCGGGTAATGGTCCCGTCGAAATCACACACGATATGCCATTGCATCATCTGCATTGTCCTGTTGAGGAGAGGCGCTGTTTGCGCATGAACAGGCAATTGCATCGACTGTGCCAACTTGCCAAAGCCCAGCTGGCGCGGGCCTTGGAGGCGGGTGCGAGCAAATTGACGTTGTGGAGCTACAATTTTTGTAGCTCGCTACAAACAACATCAGTGCTTGCGTCGATTGGCCAAAAAAGCGATTGATGCGCGCATGAATTTCTATGGAACCCGTTTTATGAAAACGCCTTTGTCTGCTTTTGTGCTGTTCACTCTGCTAAGCGCCGGTGCGCACGCGGCCGATGGCCCGAGTGGTGAAGCAGGCGTAGGGGTGGGCTATCAGCCCTACGACCCGAGCGGCAGCCGCTACCAGACAGTGCCGTTGCCGTATTTCGACGTGGATTGGGGTGATTTCAGCCTGGATACCGACGACGGCCTGACCTGGAACGCGCTCAACGCCAATGGCTGGACGGCGGGGCCATTCATCAACTATTTGCCGGGGCGTAATGCCAACGGTTCGCTGCGCGGCTTGCGCGATGTGTCCGACATGGCGCAACTGGGCGGCTTTGTGCAATACAGCCCGGCTGACTTTTGGCGTCTATATGTGCAAGTGGGCCAGGCGGTAGGCGCCGCTGGCGGGCAGGGCGGCGTATTGGGCCAGGTGGGTGGCGAGTTGGGTTATCCGTTGGGCTTCGGGATTATTGGCAGCAGCCAATTGTCAGCGCATTTTGCCGATGGCCGGCAAATGTCGACCTTCTTTGGGGTCAACGCCAGTGAGGCCCAGGCGTCGGGCATTGCGCGGTACAACGCCAGTGGCGGTTTTCAGAATGTCACCCTGACCCAGAACTTTGAGTTCCCGCTGGCGCAGCATTGGTCGCTGGTGGCCAGCGCGAGCTGGATACGCCTGGTCGGCTCGGCGGCCGACAGCAGCATCGTCAAAGAAATAGGCGATGTGAACCAGGGCACGGTACAAACAGCGGTGAGCTACAAGTTTTAAACACCTGTAGTCGCTGACTAGGCACGAAGGCTGCGATGCGGGCCGCAGGACCGCCGTCTGGAGGTCGCTTCGCAACCTGTCGCAGCCCATCGCAGCCTTCGTGCCTCGGCAGCGACTACAGTCAGTGTTCTGGTTCACCATCGGCAAGTAAGGCAATGCCGACAATAATCACCGCCACGCCCGCCCAGTGCAGCAGGCTGATGTGTTCTCCCAGCCCCAGCCACGACCCCAGTAAAACCCCCACAAACACCAGCGAACTCAGCGGGAAGGCCAGCGACAGGCTGCTGCGCCGCAGAATCAGCATCCACACAAAAAAGGCCCCGATATAGCAGGCTATCGCCACCCAAACCCCCGGGTTGGTCATGACCGCCTGCAACCATTGCAGGGTGAAATCCATCTGGCCTAGTTGGTCGCCGCCGACTTTGGTAGCGATTTGCCCGCCGCTTTCGAGAATGATCAGCAGCGCCCACAGCACCACGGTGCCCAAGCGGCCATGCAGCCAGCCGTCGGTTGTTGTGTTCATCGGTTCAGTCTTTTCCACGCATTAGCTCCTTACGCTCCGGCGATGCAGACCAGCATCACGCCAAGGGTGATCACCAGGGTTCCCATCCAGCGCCGACGGCTGACGTGTTCACCCAAAAACACTTTGCCGGCGAACACCACGCCGCAATACGCCAGCGCAGCGGCGGGGAACAACAGGCTCAGCGGTGCTCGTGACAGCGCTTCGAGCCAGACAAAAAACTCGATGACATAGGCGCCGATCCCGGCCCACAGGAGGGGCGCGTTAAACACCTGGCCCCAGAACGCATTGAGGCGAAAACCGCCTTCGAGTTCAGGCAAACGGTCGAGGCCGACCTTGAAACACAATTGGCCGATGACATCGAGGACGATTGAAAACGCCACCAGCAAAATCACAATCAGCGTCACGGGAACAACTCCTCAAACAGCGCAATCAGCGCGTCGTTAGTGGTTGAGTTGCGCAAGAGGTCAGTGTCACTCCAGCGCTCTGGCGGCGGTTGATCGGACTTGGCCTCCCAGCGTTTGAGCACGTTGCTGTGCGGGGCTTTGGCAAACTCGCCGCACACATCAATGCCCAGCACACGCTTGCTCGCGGCCAGGGCGCGGATGGCGTGCAACAAGTGGCTCAAACGCATGCCGCCCTGGTCCCAATTGGTGGCCGCGTCTTCACTGGCCAGCACGTCTTTGTCGATGGTGATCCAAATGGCGTCTGTCGGCAGGCCCTCAATCAGTTGTTCGATAAAAGTTGGCCAGTCCTGATCGGCCAGGTTGCGCCAGTGCAGGAGGTTTTCCCGTTGTTCATGGCCTGCGGCATCACCGATCCGCCCCCAGACTTTGGTGGGCGCGTGTTGCCAGGGGAAGAGCTGCAAGTCGCCCCGTTGTACGGCCCCGAGGTTTCCGCCCTTGAACTGCGGATTCTCCAGGTCATCGCTGCACGGGCCGAGGGTGACGATGCGTTTGATATTCGGCAGTTTCAGTGCGCGATTGACCCACGACCCGCAATGACGGCGGGGCGCAAAGCGAACCCAGTCGGGGTGGTTATCGAAGTGGATCAGCGTCACCGGCTCGCTCAGATCAGCCAGCAGGGCCGGGGTGAGATGGTGATAGTCACCGGAGCCGACAAAGAAGATTTCCGGCGTGTTGGCACGGGGTTTTGGGCGTTGCTGCAGCTGTTTGACGAAACGCTGGTAATTGCGCTCGGTTGACCAGAGACGTAATTTCGGGCCCAAGGCCAATAAATCGAGGCGGGTTGCGCGGCCATCGGCCAATCGCTGCGCAATAGGCGCTTGAGCGGTCAGGCTGTGATCGAGATCGAGAATGTTCAATGTGATATTTACCCCATTCAATCGCCGCCGAACCAGGCCGGGCGGGCTTTTCAGGGTAAATGCAAGGTGCGTGCCTGCTTTACAAATCTGCCATCTGTAGGAGCGAGCTTGTCTCGCGATCTTTTGATCTTTTAAAAATCGCGAGAGAGGGTGTCAGTGCAACCGTACCCAAACGCTCACCAGCACAGTGGCAGCCATCAGCCAGGCCACTGCTGCCAGCGCCAGCGAAGCTTCAAGACGCAATCGGTCGACCAGCACGTACAACGCGGCCAGGTAAACGAAGTAGGGGATGATCGACCACATGCCGAACACAATGGTGGTCTTCAGGTCGTCTACCGAGCGCCCTTTACCGACGATGTAGTGGGCGATCAAGGCGAAGGTCGGGAACAGCGGCACCAGCCCTGCAATGTAGTAGTTTTTGGTTTTGGCCAGGATCGCCAGGATGATGACGACCGCTGCCCCCAACGCCGCTTTTAGAATCAAATCCATCAGTGTGCGAGCCCGTATTTTTTAACTTTGTCGAATAACGTGGTTTTGGCCATGCCCAGTTCCTGGCTGGCTTGCGTCAAGTTGCCACCGCTGCGTTGCAAGGCATCGCTGAGCAAGGTCCGTTCGAAGGCTTCGACGGCCTCTGAAAAGCCCAACCCTTGCGAGGCATTGCTGCCGGGCTTTTTAAACGCGGGCAGGCCCAGGGCAAAGCGCTCGGCCACGTTGCGCAGTTCGCGCACGTTACCCGGCCAATCATGGCTCATGAGGTTGGACAAGGTTTGATTGTCCAGCTCTGGTGCGGTGCGGTCGAAACGCAGGGACGACTGCTGGAGGAAATATTCGAACAGTTGCAGGATATCTTCGCGACGCTCACGCAAGGGCGGCAGTTCGAGGGTGACCACGTTCAAGCGGTAATACAGGTCGCTGCGAAATTGGCCGGCTTTGCCCAGTTGATCAAGGTCGGACTTGGTCGCGGCAATGACCCGGCAATCGACGTCGATGCTCTGGTTCGAGCCCAGACGTTCCAGGGTTCGCTCCTGCAACACCCGCAGCAATTTGATTTGCAGGTTGAGCGGCATGCTTTCAACTTCGTCGAGAAACAGTGTGCCGCCATTAGCGTGTTCGATTTTGCCAATCCGGCGTTTACCGGCGCCGGTAAAGGCATTGGCTTCGTGACCGAAGATTTCGCTTTCAAACAGGTTTTCCGGGAGCCCGCCGCAGTTGAGCGCGACAAATTGCTGGGGCTGGCGGCGGCTGAAGTCATGCAGGCAACGGGCGACCAGTTCTTTGCCGGTGCCGGTTTCGCCCTCAATCAGCACGTTGGCTGACGTATCGGCGACGTTGGCGATCAATTCGCGCAATTGCTGCATGGCCGGGGAGCGGCCGATGATGCGCCCCTCAAGCGAGTCGCGCTCGGCCAGTTGCCGGCGCAGCGACCACACTTCACGGGCCAGGCTGCGTTGCTCCAGCGCTCTGCGTGCGACATCGACCAGCCGTTCCGGGGAAAACGGCTTCTCCATAAAGTCATAGGCGCCGTCGCGCATTGCGCCCACGGCAATGGAAATATCGCCATGCCCGGTTATCAACACCACCGGCAGGCTGCGATCGCGGGCCTTGAGGCGTTTGAGCAGTTCCAGGCCATCGATGCCCGGTAAGCGAATGTCACTGATGACGATGCCGGGGAAGTTATCACCCACCCGTTCCAGCGCCTGTTCGGCGCTGCTGACGCCTTCGCTGTGAATGTCTTCCAGCGCGAGCGCCTGTTGGCATCCCAAGAGTACGTGAGGGTCGTCTTCAACAATCAGGACGGTCAGCTCGTGGTTCATATCGGCTCGGCCTTAGCGGGTTGCACCAGCGGTAAAAGGAGGACAAACGCAACACCACCGGCCTGCGGAAACTCGACACTGAGGTTACCGCCCGCTGCTGCGGCGAGGCTGGCAGACAGCGTCAAGCCAAGGCCCAAGCCTTGTTCGCCGGGTTTGGTGGTGAAAAACGGTTCAAACAGATGCTTACGGTTTTCCAGGTCAATACCCGGGCCGTTGTCGCGTACACGCAGGCGGTATTTGCCGTCGATGTGTTCGCCCTCAAGCCACAGCTGCGGGGCTGTTGGCTGCTCTTGCAGGGCGTCGAGGGCGTTGCCGATCAAGTTGAGCAGGATCTGCTCAAGCCGGGTTTGATCGATCTTGAGGTCGGCATCGCTGAAGTGTCGTTGCAGTTCAATGCCGGAGCCTTCAAGACGGCTGGCGAGCAGTTGCAGCACGGCTTCGACCGCTTTGTTCAGGTTGGCCTGGCCATGATCGTCGCCGCGTCGGGCAAACGAGCGCAGGTTGGCGGTGATGCGGCCCATGCGATCGACCAGGTTATTAATGGTGCTGAGGTTGTTGGCTGCAACGGTCAGGTCGCCGCGCTCCAAAAAGCGCACGGTATTGCCGGACAGGGTGCGCAGGGCCGCCAGAGGCTGGTTCAGTTCGTGGGCAATGCTGGTGGACATTTGCCCGATGGCCGCCAGTTTTCCGGCCTGCACCAGTTCGTCCTGGGCACGGCGCAGGGTTTCTTCGGCCTGGCGCCGCTCACGAATCTGGCCTTTGAGGCGTTCGTTGCTGGCGCGCAAGTGGGCAGTGCGCTCAGTGATTTTGCGTTCTAGCTGGCTATTGGCCTCTTGCAAGGCCTCACGGGCTGCCAGCCGGGTGGCGATGACTTTGCGCCGTTCATTCCAGGCAATCAGCAGAAACGCCAGCAGCGCAAACGCACCTGCCAGCAGCATGCCCTGGTTGGCAGCTTCACGGCGCAGGTCCTGCAAGGGCGTCAGCAGGGTGATGTCCCACGGCGTGTCGTTAAGCCTGCGGGTTTGTGCCAGATAGCTGACTTCTTTGTCGTCGGTCACCACTTCGCTGTTGGCGGTAAAGGTGACTTTTTCAACGCCGTCGCCCAGTCGCTCGCGCTCAAGGGGTTCGAGTTCGATCAACGGCCACCAGTAATACTGAAGGCTGCGGGCCAGCTTCTCTTTGATGTCTGCAGTCAGCGGGCGTACCGACTTGAGCCGCCGGCTTGGATCGCTGGACAGGATAATGATGCCGTTTTCATCGCTCACGTAGGCTTCAAGGCGCGCGCGTTGCCAGCGTTCTTCCAGGGCTTCGAGGCGCACTTTGATCACCGCGACGCCAATGATCTTGCCTTGTTCTTCCAGGCCATGGGCCAGGTAATAACCCGGCTCGCCCGTGGTGCTGCCAATGCCATAGAAACGCCCGGGCTGGCCACGTACCGCGTCCTGAAAATAGGCGCGGAAAGACAAGTCCTCGCCCAGGTAACTGTCGACATCCCGCCAGTTACTGGTGGCGACGACCCGGCCGGTGGTGTCGAGCACGTAAATGGCCCGGCTGCGGCTGCGGCGGTTCAAGCCTTCTAGGTATTGATTGACGGCGACCCGGTTTTGCACGCTCGGGTCAGCCAGTAATGACGACACACTGGACTCCAGCTCTAGCAGGCTGGGCAGGTAAGTGTATTTGCTGAGTTCGCTTTCGACCGTGCGCGCGTGCAGTTCAAGCTGACGCTCGCCGCTTTCGCTCAGGGTGGTGATGCCAAAATGTTCACTGATGCGGTAACCCGCATAACCTAACCCGATCATCATCAGGATAATCAGCGGCGGCAGCAGCAAGTGACGAAGCAGACGTGGTTTCACGGCAAGTGAGGGCGGGGCACCGCGATAAAGGTTGGGGTCGCATTTCATCACAGATGCCTTGGGTCAACCACTGCGCACTAATGTATTACGGACATGTAGTCGCTGCCGTAGGCTGCGATGGGCTGCATCGCAGCCCCGGCTCTATTGAAAGCGAAGGTCCTTCGGCCCTTATCGCAGCCTTCGGCAGCGACTACAGTCGCGTTATTTAGTGCTGCAGGATTTTGGCGAGGAAGTGCTGGGCACGCTCGGAACGGGCGCTTACATCACCGAAGAACTCTTCTTTCTCACAGTCTTCGACGATTTTGCCCTGGTCCATAAAGATCACCCGGTTGGCCACCTTGCGTGCAAAACCCATTTCGTGGGTCACGCACATCATGGTCATGCCTTCGTGGGCCAGTTGCACCATCACGTCGAGCACTTCGTTCACCATTTCAGGGTCGAGTGCCGAGGTCGGTTCGTCGAACAGCATGACGATCGGGTCCATGGCCAAGGCGCGGGCAATCGCTACACGCTGCTGCTGACCGCCAGACAACTGGCCAGGGTGCTTGTGGGCATGGGCCGACAAACCCACGCGCTCCAGCAGTTCTAGGCCTTTTTTGGTGGCTTCTGCCTTGCTGCGGCCCAGTACCTTGACCTGCGCAATGGTCAGGTTTTCGGTGATGGTCATGTGCGGGAACAGTTCGAAATGCTGGAACACCATGCCCACGCGCGAACGCAGTTTTGGCAGGTTGGTCTTCGGGTCGGCAATCGATGTGCCGTCAACCACGATGTCGCCTTTCTGGAACGGTTCAAGGGCGTTGACGCACTTGATCAAGGTCGATTTGCCCGAGCCCGACGGGCCGCAGACCACAACCACTTCGCCTTTTTTGACTTCGGTACTGCAATCGGTCAGTACCTGGAAGTCCCCGTACCACTTGTTGATGTTCTTGATCGAGATCATACGGCAAACCTTTTTTGCAGACGCTTGACCAGCAGCGAGGCGGAAAAGCTGATGATGAAATACACCAGACCGGCGAAAATCAGGAATTCGTTGGAGCGGCCGATGATATCGCCACTGGAACGCGAAGCATTGAGGAAATCAACCAGGCCCACGGTGTAAACCAGTGAGGTGTCCTGGAACAAAATGATGCTTTGCTGCAACAGCAACGGGGTCATCTTGCGAAACGCCTGAGGCAGGATGATCAGGCGCATGGCCTGGCCGTAGCTCATGCCCAACGCTTTGGCTGCGCCCATCTGGCCTTTTGGGATCGACTGCACACCGGCCCGTACGATTTCGCAAAAGTAAGCGGCTTCGAACATGACGAAAGCCACCATGCACGACTCGAAAGCACCGATTGGCGTGTCTTTGCCGGTGATCCAGCGCAGCACGAACGGCACGGCCAGGTAGAACCAGGTAATCACCAGCAGCAGCGGGATCGAGCGGAAGTAGTTCACATAAGCGCCGGCCAGATTGGCCATCCACTTGCTGGACGACAAACGCATCAATGCCAGCACGGTGCCGAGTGCAACACCACCGATAACCCCGAGCACCATCAGCTTCAAGGTCATGATCATGCCGTTCCACAGGCCCGGCAGGGCTGGAACAATACCGCTGAAATCGAAGAAGTCCATTATTTACCCCCCAAAGACATCAGACCGGGTACGGCGACTTTCTTCTCGATCAGGCGCATCAGCAACATCAGGCTCATGTTCAGGGTGAAGTAGATCAGCGTGGCCAGGGTGAAGGCTTCAAACAGGTTGGCGGAGAACTCGGCCGTCTGTTTGGTTTGCGCCAGCAGCTCCATCAAACCGATCAGGGACGCCACCGAGGAGTTCTTGAACACGTTGAGGAACTCAGAGGTGAGCGGCGGAATGATGATGCGGTAAGCCTGGGGCAGCAGCACGTTCCAGTAGATTTGCGACAGGCTGAAACCCATGGCACGGGCAGCCGACTCCTGGCCGCGCGGCAAGGCTTCAATACCGGTACGCACTTGTTCGCACACCCGTGCGGCGGTAAACAGACCCAGACACACCACTACGCTCAGGTAGGCCGAGGTCGTCGGGCTGAGGTCTTGCTTGTACCAGTCCTGCAGGTTTTGCGGCAGCAGATCGGGTACCAGGAAGTACCACATGAACAGCTGTACCAGCAGGGGTACATTTCGGAAAATTTCCACGTAAACCGTGGCGATACCCGCGATAAAACGGTTCGGTAAGGTGCGCATCACGCCCAGCAGCGAACCCAGTATCAGCGCAACAATCCAGGCGACAACAGCGATCGCGATGGTCCAGCCCAGTCCGGTAATAAACCAGTCGAGATACGTCTCGCTGCCTACGCCGGTGGACTTGAAGAATACGCTCCAGTCCCAGTTGTAATTCATTCAGGGTCTCCCCTCAGATGGGTCTATAGACAAGCACTTGCTTCAGGGAATCCGTTCTCTCCGACAGTGCAGTCGGGCACACGCGTCCCGCTCGACAACCAGCGGTTCGAGTGCTTACTTATGGCTAGTACCGCAGGTGATAAAAGCGCCCGAGCGGAGTCATTCACGCTCGGGGGCTGGTCAAAAATCAGATTTTGACGTCAGGCGCAGGCTTGTCATTTGGAGTGGCGATCAGGGCTTTAAGTTGGTCGCTCATCGGGAACTGGAGGTTCAGACCTTTTGGCGGGATAGGGGACTGGAACCACGTCTTGTAGGAATCGTTAACTTTGCCCGACTTGTAGTAAGCAACAATGGCGTCATCTACAGCCTTTTTGAAGTCCGGGTCGCCTTTGCGCACCATGCAGCCGTAGATTTCGTACGACTGTGGTGTACCTGTTACGGCCCAGTCATCCGGCTTCTTGGCTTTGGCCATTTCACCGGCCAGCAGGGCGTCGTCCATCATGAAGGCAACCGCACGGCCCGACTCGAGCATGTTGAAGGCTTCGCCGTGGTCTTTCGCCGAGATCACGTTCATGCCCATCTGCTTGTCAGCGTTCATGGCCTTGAGGATACGCTCGGAGGTAGTACCGGCGGTGGTGACGACGTTTTTGCCTTTCAGGTCAGCGAAATCTTTGTACTGCGAGTCCTTTTTGGACAGCAGACGGGTACCGATTTCGAAGATGCCGACCGAGAAATCCACTTGTTGAGCGCGTTCGGCGTTGTTGGTGGTGGAGCCACATTCAACGTCAACGGTACCGTTTTGTACCAGCGGGATACGGGTCTGGGAGGTGACCAGGTTGTACTTGACCTTAAGGTCAGGCATGTCCAGGTCTTTTTTCAGCGCTTCAACGATTGCCAGTTGCACATCGTGGGAATAGCCAACCGGCTTGCCTGATGCGTCAGCGATGTAAGAAAACGGGATGGAGGAGTCACGATGCCCAAGGGTGATGGTGCCGGATTCTTTGATTTTCTTCAGTGTGCCGGTCAGTTCAGCGGCGAATACTGGAGTGCTAATCAGAGCTACAGCAATGGCTGCACTCAAAAGTTGCGGAACGATGCGCATCGATTTTTCCTCGACATTGTTTTTTTTATTTGAGCCCGTTCACGAGCCCTTTAGATACTTCGAAACGCTAAACAGATTAAACGCTGTTTTCGCATTCGGCCCTGAGTGTAGAGCATGAGTCATGCCAGAGACGGAATTAAACTTCAACCTATTGATTTACATAGGTTTTAAAGTTTTTCTAGGTGGGGGTTGGAGGGCGTTGCGCCCGGAAAGCCGAATAGCAGGGCGATAAGCGTTCGGAAAACCGAATGAGGAAATACCGCTTATCGGTGGGGGAGATGCAACACCGCGATCTTTCTATGTTTAAAAGATCGCGGGGTTTACACCTGCAATGGCGCACTCATACGTGAAGGGGTTAAGCCGCTTCAACCTTGCGCTGCTTGAGGTTCAGGCTGGCCATGTAGTGCGCCAGGCTCTCTTGCTCGGCGGCAGTGGTGAACAGGCCCAATTTGGTCCGGCGCCACAGGATGTCCTGCGCATCCAGTGCCCATTCCTGGCGGCACAGGTAGTCCACCTCGCGGCTATAGAGGCCGCTGCCGATGTGCTCACCCATCTCGCTCAAGCTTTGCACGCCGTCCAGCAACTGCCAGGAGCGGCTGCCATAGGTAATTGCCCAGCGTTTGGCAATGGCCGCGTCCAGCCAGTTATGTTTGCTGATCAGAGCCGCGCTCAGGGCTTGAGGCGTGGTCATGTCTTCGCCGCCCGGCAAGGTCGCTGTGGCCGTCCAGCTCGGTTTGATCTGGGTGAAGAACGGTGTCAGTTGCGCCATGGCTGACTCGGCCAGTTTGCGGTAGGTGGTCAACTTGCCACCGAACACGGACAGCAGCGGGGCTTCGCCCGAAGCGCCTGACAGAGACAAGGTGTAATCGCGGGTTACCGCTGACGGGTTGTCCGACTCGTCATTGCACAGTGGGCGTACGCCCGAGTAGGTGCGCAGAATGTCGTCACGGCTCAGTTGCTGCTTGAAGTGCGAGTTGACCACGTTCAACAGGTAATCGGTTTCTGCCTCGGTGATGCTGACCTTGGCCGGGTCGCCCGTGTATTCGCGGTCTGTGGTGCCAATGATGGTGAACTGGTCCAGGTACGGAATGGTGAATACGATCCGCTGGTCTTCGTTCTGCAAAATAAACGCGTTAGGCGCGTCATACAGTTTAGGCACGATCAGGTGGCTGCCTTGAATCAGGCGGATACCGTACGGCGAGTCCAGTTTCAGATCCTCTTTAATAAACTTGGCAACCCAAGGGCCGGCAGCGTTTACCAAGGCTTTGGCGCGAATCGAAAACAGGCTGCCGTCAGCGCGCTCAAAGTTCAATTCCCACAGGCCTTTACTACGTTGCGCGCCGACGCAGCGAGTCTGGGTGTGGATGTGAGCGCCGTTTTCGCGCGCAGACATGGCATTGAGTACGACAAGGCGGGCGTCGTCGACCCAGCAATCGGAGTATTCGAAGCCTTTAGTGATCTCAGGCTTGAGCGGGCTGTCAGCGCCAAACTTGAGGCTCACAGAGCCGGCGAGTTTTTCGCGTTTGCCCAAGTTGTCGTATAGAAAAAGACCCGCACGAATCATCCACGCCGGACGCAGGTGCGGGCGATGCGGTAATACAAAGCGCATGGGTTTGACGATGTGCGGGGCTTTGGCCAGCAACACTTCACGCTCGGCCAGGGCTTCGCGCACCAAGCGGAACTCGTAATGTTCAAGGTAGCGCAGGCCGCCGTGAATCAGCTTGCTGCTGGCAGACGAGGTATGGCTGGCCAAGTCGTCTTTTTCGCACAGGAATACCGACAGGCCGCGCCCTGCAGCGTCAGCCGCAATGCCGACACCGTTGATCCCGCCGCCAATCACGGCAACGTCGTATACCTCTGAGAGGGGGGTGGCAGGCAAGGTGGTCAAGGGCATGTCGGGGCCTCGCGTTGTTCACGCATATTTGAATTCGAACATTAATGTTCATTTTCGAAAATGTTAGCGGATAAAGACGCGCACAGCCAGCTTACTTCGATTGAAAAAACTCATCGAAGAGCGTTGAAAGGAAGATTTTCGAACATTTAGAGTGTCGCAGGGCGCTGTAGGAGCTGCTGAGGCACGAAAGCTGCGATCTTTTGAAGTGGTATTAAAAGATCGCAGCCTTCGGCAGCTCCTACAGTGGGGGCTTGGTGTGGCTTAAACCACTTCGAGGCGGATTTTGTTCTGTGCCAGCAATTGGGTCAGTTCAGGCACGGGGTGCTGGTCGGTCACCAGGCAGTCAATCAAGCTGATCGGGCCCAGTCGTACCATGGCATTACGGCCGAATTTGCTGGAGTCCGCCGCCAGAATCACTTGTCGGGCGTTGGAGATAATGGCCTGAGAGACGCGCACTTCCTGGTAGTCGAAATCCAGCAAGCTGCCATCCGAATCAATACCGCTGATGCCGATCAGGGCGAAATCGAATTTGAACTGATTAATAAAGTCGACGCTGGCCTGGCCTACGATGCCGCCGTCGCGGCGCACATTGCCACCGGCTATCAGCACTTCAAAGTCGTCTTTGGCGCTGAGGATTGAGGCAACGTGCAGGTTGTTGGTGATGATTTTCAGGTGGTTATGGTTGAGCAGCGCCCGGGCAATCGACTCGGTGGTGGTGCCGATGTTGATGAAAATCGAGGCGTGGTCAGGAATCTGGGCGGCGATAGCTTCACCGATACGGCGTTTTTCATCGCGCATCTGGTCGGCGCGCATGGCGTAGGCCGTGTTTTCAACGCTGGAGTCGTAGGCCGCGCCACCGTGATAACGACGCAGCAAATCGGCCTCGGCCAACTGGTTGATGTCGCGGCGGATAGTCTGCGGTGTAACAACGAACAACTGAGCCATTTCCTCGATGCTGACATAGCCGCGCTCGCGAACGAGTTCGAGGATCTGCTGTTGGCGTGGAGGCAGATTCATGGAGTTTCCTTTGGGCGGCGAAGCAAAAGTCGCTCATGATGCCGCAGGAAGGCCCCGACCTGCTACACACAGGTGCCATGAATACAGATATGACAACGGGCGCGAAGGGCGCCCGTTGGGTGTTTTACCGGCAATTGAGCCGTGCTGGCTTACGTGCTGGCTTAGTTGCTTTCTTCGTGGGGTTCCCAGTCGCGTGTACGCTCTACGGCCTTTTTCCAGCCAGCGTAGAGCTTCTCTTTGCTCGCTTCTTCAAGCTGAGGTTCGAATTCGCGCTCGATCACCGCTTTGCTGCGCAATTCATCCAGGCTGCCCCAGAAACCGCAAGCCAGACCAGCCAGGTAGGCGGCGCCCAAGGCTGTGGTTTCGCGCATTTGCGGGCGTTCGACCATGGTGCCGAGGATGTCAGCCTGAAATTGCATCAAGAAGTTGTTGGCCACCGCGCCACCGTCAACGCGCAAGGCTTTCAGGCGTTCGCCCGAGTCCTGCTGCATGGCGTCGAGTACGTCGCGGGTCTGGTAGGCAATCGACTCAAGGGCTGCACGAATAATGTGGTCTACCCGTACGCCACGGGTCAGGCCGAACAATGCGCCACGGGCATACGGGTCCCAGTAAGGCGCGCCCAAACCGGTGAACGCAGGTACCAGATACACGCCATTGCTGTCTTTTACCTTGTTGGCAAAGTATTCGGTGTCGTGTGCATCGTTGATGATTTTCAGCTCGTCGCGCAGCCACTGCACTGTCGAGCCGCCGTTGAAGACCGCACCTTCCAGCGCGTAAGCCACTTCGCCGCGTGGGCCGCAAGCGATGGTGGTCAGCATACCGTGGGTGGACTGAACCGCGTTGGTGCCGGTGTTCATCAGCAGGAAGCAGCCGGTGCCGTAGGTGTTTTTGGCCTGGCCCGGCTCGACGCACATCTGGCCAAACAACGCGGCTTGCTGGTCACCGGCAATCCCGCCGATGGCGATGCCGCTTTTGGTGCGGCCATAGATTTCGGAAGAGGATTTAACCTCTGGGAGCATTTCGCGCGGGATATCCAGCACATCCAGCATCTTGGCATCCCACTCCAGGGTGTGGATGTTGAAGAGCATGGTGCGCGAGGCGTTGGTGTAGTCGGTGACGTGGGTTTTGCCGCCGGTAAATTTCCAGATCAGCCAGCTGTCGACGGTGCCGAACAGCAATTCGCCCTTGCGCGCGCGCTCACGGCTGCCTTCGACGTTGTCGAGGATCCACTTGAGCTTGGTGCCGGAGAAGTAGGGGTCAGTCACCAGGCCGGTGGTTTCGCGGATGTACTGTTCATGACCACCGCGCTTGAGCTGTTCGCAGATTTCAGTGCTGCGACGGCATTGCCAGACGATGGCGTTGTAGATCGGGCGACCGCTGATCTTGTCCCACACCACCGTGGTTTCACGCTGGTTGGTGATGCCGATTGCCGCTACCTGGTCGTGGTGCAGACCGGCCTGGGCCAGCGCTTCGACCATGACCGCGCTCTGGGTGGCGAAGATTTCCATCGGGTCATGTTCAACCCAGCCGGCTTGCGGGTAATGCTGTTGAAACTCGCGTTGCGCGGTGCAGACCACATTGGCGTCACGATCAAAAATGATCGCTCGCGAACTGGTAGTGCCTTGGTCCAGCGCAATGATGTAGTTCTTATTCTGAATGTCGGTCATGGGGTTGCCTTGCAGAATGAAGTAATGGTTTCCGGGCGCGAGCAGGTTACGGGCAGTAGTCTCATGCGCCCCGTTTCATAAGTCGATATCAGGACGCTTGGGTTTTAACCTCGGCGACCGCTGGAGCGTGCGCAGGTGCGGACTCTGGCTGGGGCAAGTGACGGGCAATCAGCCCGCGATAAATGGCCGCGCCGAGGCAGGCACCGACGATGGGTGCAAAAATTGGAATCAGGAAATAAGGAATATCGCGGCCACCCGTGAAGGAAATTTCGCCCCAACCAGCAAAGAAAGTCATCAGTTTAGGTCCGAAGTCACGCGCCGGGTTCATCGCAAAGCCGGTCAGCGGGCCCATCGAGCTGCCGATCACGGCAATCAACAGACCAATCAGCAGTGGCGCCAGCGGACCGCGTGGCAGGCCATTCTTGTCGTCGGTGAGGGCCATGATCACGCCCATGAGGATGGCGGTGATCACCACTTCAACGAGGAAGGCTTGCAACGTGGAGAGCGCCGGGTGCGGGTAAGTCGAGAAGACCGAGGCTAATTCGAGGCTGGCCTGGCTGCCGCGAACCATGTTGTGCGCTTGTTCATAATCGAAGAACAAATTGCTGTAGAGCGTATAAACCAACGCCGCCGCACAAAAGGCACCGGCCACTTGAGCAAGGATGTAGAACGGCAGTTTACGTTTATCAAAATCGGTAAACAGGCACAGCGCAATGCTGACCGCCGGATTCAGATGTGCACCGGAAACCCCGGCTGTCAGGTAAATCGCCATGCTGACGCCAATGCCCCAGATGATGCTGATTTCCCATAAGCCAAAGCTGGCGCCCGCGACCTTGAGAGCCGCAACGCATCCTGTACCGAAAAATATGAGCAGTGCAGTGCCGAGAAATTCGGCGAGGCACTGACCTGAAAGCTTGGGGTGCTGCGTTGCAGTCGTCATTTGAAACCTCTTTTTTGTTGTTTTTTGACGTCGTTAGTCAGGGGTGGCAGTGCAGCGGTACAGAAAAAACAGATGCCGTTTTTTTGGAAATTCATGGGTCGGTAACAGAACATAGGTAATAGGCGGTATGTTCAGAATCGAAAAATATAGACAACAAACACTGCTGTCAAAGGTCGAAAGTGAACGATGCGCCACATTCTGACTTTCACATGAGTTTTTGGTGCTGGTTTTATGTAAGAAAAAAATACACATTGGCAGGCAAGGGTGTAACGTTTCAGCGCTAAATAGCGCCGTGAAGCCCGTTCCAGCGCGTTTTTTATCGGCTAATGGCCTAAAATCCGGCCCTGGATTCTTTAGTCAATTGACCACAGGGGCTGTCATGACGCCTGCATTGGACCTGCTGAAAAAAGTTCGCGCCGAACATCGAGTACACAGCTACGAGCATGACCCCAAGGCCGCGTCCTACGGGCTGGAGGCAGCAGAAAAGCTCAACCTTGAACCGGCTCAAGTGTTCAAGACGCTGTTGGCCAGCAGTGAAAAGAGTGAGTTATTGGTTGCGGTTGTACCGGTCGTCGGAAGTCTTGACCTTAAAGCACTGGCGCAGGCGGCCGGGGTCAAAAAAGTCGAAATGGCTGACCCTGCGGCCGCTCAACGTGCCACGGGTTACCTGTTGGGCGGGATCAGCCCGCTGGGGCAAAAGAAGCGTCTGCGAACGTTTATTGATGAAAGCGCCAAGGCGTTCGAGACGATTTATGTCAGCGCCGGACGGCGCGGGCTGGAAGTGGAGCTGGCTCCGGCCGTGCTGGCTGAGCACACGCAGGCCAAGTTTGCAGAGATCGGGCGGGAATAAAAAGGTATGAGCTAGCTTGTCTCGCGATCTTTTAACTATCAAAAGATCGCGGGACAAACCATTCGTATCACTGAGCGGTGCTGAAACGCCTTACGCCGGATTCCGAGTGAGGGATCTGAGCCGCTGTGCTGCCGCTGCCCTGAAACATCACCAAGTGTTCTGCCGCCACCCGGATGCCGACTTGCGAGCCGGGTGCGTGATCGGCATGGCTTGGGAAAATCGACTCTAGCTGGCTGCCCGTGGGTAGTTGCAAGCGGTACAGGGTCGATGCGCCAAGGAAGGTCTTGCCGATGATTTTGGCTTTAAGCGCGCTATCAGGGGCGTAGACGATGTCATCCGGGCGCAGCAGGACATCAACAGCGCCGCCAGTTGGCCAGCTATAAGCCCGGTTGCCGCGCAATACGCCCAACTCGGTCTGTACCGACTCAGGGCTGAGCAATTGCCCACGAATGAAATAGCCCTGGCCGATAAAGCTCGCTACATATGGCGTCAGCGGCTCGTGGTAGAGGTTGTAGGGGGTATCCCACTGCTCCAGACGACCCTCTTTAAACACCCCTACATGATCACTGACGGCGAAGGCTTCTTCCTGATCGTGGGTCACCAGAATGGCACTGGTGCCACGCGCTTTAAGAATGTCGCGCACTTCATGGCTCAGCTTGCGGCGCAATTCACCGTCAAGGTTCGAGAAGGGCTCGTCCAGCAACAGCAGTTGGGGCTCAGGAGCCAAAGCCCGGGCGAGCGCAACGCGTTGCTGTTGGCCACCCGAAAGCTCGTGCGGGAAGCGCTTGCCCAGGTCTTTTAGATTGACCAGTTCCAGCAGTTCCTCGATCACGCGGTCTTTGTTCGGGTGCTTGCGAATGCCAAACGCAATGTTGTCGGCCACGCTCAAATGTGGGAACAGGGCGTAGTCCTGAAACACCATGCCGATGCGACGTTTCTCCGGGGCCAAGGTAAAACCGGCACTGGAGATAACTTCGCCCGCGAGCTGGATTTCACCTTGGTGCACCGGCTCAAAACCGGCAATTGCCCGCAGCGTTGTGGTTTTGCCGCAACCCGAGGAGCCGAGCAGGCAGCCAATATCACCGGCATTGAGGTGCAGGTTGAGGTTCTGCACGACGCTCTGGCCTTGATAGCCACAGGCCAGATCTCGCAGGTTGAGCAATAGCGGCTGACTCATGCGGGTTGGTACGCAGGTTTGACCAGAAACTCGAGCAACGCTTTTTGCGCGTGCAGACGGTTTTCCGCTTGGTCCCAGGCTACAGAGCGCGGGTCGTCCAGCAGGTCGAGGCTGATTTCTTCACCACGGTGAGCGGGCAAGCAGTGCATGAACAGGACGTCTTCGGCGGCCAGGTCAAGCAGGGCGCGGTCAACCTGGTATGGCGCAAACAGCTTCAGGCGTTTGGCGGTTTCTTCTTCCTGGCCCATGGAGGTCCAGACGTCCGTGCTGACCAGGTGAGCGCCCAACACCGCTTCACGCGGGTCACGCACGATGCTCACGCGATCGCCGGCCAGCGCCACGAACTCAGGGTTCGGCTCGTAGCCTTCAGGGCAGGCCACGCGCAGGTGGAAGTCGAACTGAATGGCCGCTTCTATATAGCTGTTGCACATGTTGTTGCCGTCACCGATCCAGGCCACGGTTTTGCCTTTGATCGAGCCACGGTGTTCGAGGAAGGTTTGCATGTCGGCCAGCAACTGGCACGGGTGCAGGTCATCGGACAGGCCGTTGATTACCGGGACGCGCGAATTGGCGGCGAATTCGGTCAGGGTGTTGTGGCCAAAAGTACGGATCATCACGGCGTCGAGCATGCGCGACATTACAATTGCGCAGTCGCCAATCGGCTCACCGCGGCCCAATTGAGTGTCGCGAGGGGACAGGAAAATAGCCTGGCCGCCCAGCTGGATCATGCCGGCTTCAAATGACAGACGGGTGCGGGTCGATGACTTTTCGAAAATCATGCCCAGGACGCGGTTTTTCAAAGGTTCGAAGAGAACGCCGCGATCACGCAGGTCTTTTAGCTCGATACCGCGACGGATGACGCTGACTAGCTCTTCGGGCGTGCAATCCATCAGGGAGAGAAAGTGCCTTGCGCTCATCATTAACTACCTTCTTTGCAACGACCGCAGAACTCAAAGCCGGGTTTTTCGGAAAAACGGCGAGACCTGCGGCGAAAGCCGCACGGGGCGACGAAATAGGGGAAGGCGCGATCTTATAAGGAAATGTCGCGTCTTGCCAATATGGGTCACGTTTTGAGGTTTATGCGAGTCTTGCGCTGCATGAGCACGCGGCTGAAACCACGGTTAAGTGATTCGCCTCACCTCAGCTGCCCAGTTGTACACTGCCCTCAGGTTGTTTTGCAATTCTGAGTGAACGTGGGGCATTACTGCCCACGTGTGCAAAGCAGGAATGTGAGATGAAGTTGCGACGATTGTCTGTCTGGGAGACCGAGCGTCATGCTCGGCTTTCCGTTACAATGCGCCACCGTGCCGACAACTGAGTCGGAAAGTTCAGCCGAGGTGCTCCATGGATATCATCGAAACTATCAAAGATCAGATTGCCAACAATACCGTTCTGCTTTACATGAAAGGCGCTCCGAATGCCCCGCAGTGTGGCTTTTCGGCTAAAGCGGCCCAGGCCGTCATGGGTTGCGGTGAGAAGTTCGCGTACGTGGACATCCTGCAGAACCCTGAAATCCGTGCCAACCTGCCGAAATACGCGAACTGGCCGACCTTCCCGCAACTGTGGGTAGGCGGTGAGCTGGTTGGTGGTAGCGACATCATGGCTGAAATGTTTGCTGACGGCTCTTTGCAGGCCCTTATCAAAGAAGCTGTTGAGAAAGCAGCCGCGGCCAAAACTGAAGCTTAATGGCTGACGTTGCTGCTACTTGAGTGATCAAGTAGCAGCCCATAAAAAAGCCCCGCCTCTGTATAAACAGGGCGGGGCTTTTTTGTGGGCGTTAGTTACTCACCCATCTGCGATTGCAGGTAATTCTCAATACCGATTTTATCGATCAGGCCCAACTGAGTTTCCAGCCAGTCGATATGTTCTTCTTCGGATTCCAGAATATCTTCCAGAAGTTCACGGCTACCAAAGTCGCCAACAACTTCGCAGTGGGCGATGGCTGCTTTGAGATCAGCGTGGCCGGTACGCTCAATGCGCAGGTCGCACTCAAGCATTTCCTTGGTGTGTTCACCAATGTGCAGCTTGCCCAGGTCTTGAACGTTCGGCAGGCCTTCCAGGAACAGGATGCGCTTGATCAGCTTGTCAGCGTGCTTCATCTCGTCGATGGATTCGTTGTATTCGTGTTTGCCTAACTTTTCCAGGCCCCAATCTTGATACATACGTGCATGCAAGAAGTATTGGTTGATCGCAACCAGCTCGTTACCGAGGATTTTATTGAGGTGCTGGATGACTGAAATATCGCCTTTCATCGCGAGGGCCTGCCTTAGTTAACCGTATATAAGGCAGAGTTTGATCTGCGTATTAACGACTGTCAAACCTAAGTGTTTGAATAATAAATGAAAATTAATCGGAATAAGAATGTTTGTGTTCCGCGTTTTGGCCCTAAGTACTTGAATTTTTGGCATAAAAAAACCGGACGTTAAGTCCGGTTCATTAGAAACTTGATAATTACGCTGCAGAAAATTCTGCTGGAAAACCCAAGGCTGCCTGGCTGGCTTGAAGCGAGGTCAGGGTTTCGCGAACCACTTGCTTGGCCAGGCAAGCACATTTGCCGCATTGGCTGGCGACGCCGGTGGCTTCGCGCACTTCTCGGTAGCTGCAGCAACCTTCGTAGATTGCATCGCGGATTTTTCCGTCAGTAACGCCAGTGCAGAGGCAAACGTACATAAATAAGAACCATCGCTGGTTGGGATTCAATGAAACGGATCTTAATGTTAACGAGAATGATTGTCAAAGTAGATTAGGGCGCGGTGGGGGGGTTGTTCAGGTTGTGCAGACGAACGGTGTATGATGCCGCTCTTTTTACGCGGTGATCGGGTAGCAAGCCTGTTGTTTCTCAAGGGCTTTGCAGCCGGATCCCGTTTTTCACGTCGCACCCAGGAGATATCCAATGAGCGTACTCGTAGGCAAACAAGCCCCTGACTTCACCGTCGCAGCCGTACTCGGCAATGGCGAAATCGTTGATAGCTTCACGCTGTCCTCCGCTATCAAAGGCAAATACGGCCTGGTGTTCTTCTACCCACTGGACTTCACCTTCGTTTGCCCATCGGAACTGATCGCTCTGGATCACCGTATTCCTGAGTTCCAGGCGCGTAACGTTGAAGTGGTTGCAGTCTCTATCGACTCCCATTTCACTCACAACGCATGGCGCAACACCCCGGTGAACAATGGCGGTATCGGCCAGGTGAAATACACCATGGCTGCCGACATCAACCACGCGATCTGCAAAGCCTACGACGTTGAAACTGAAGGCGGCGTAGCACTGCGCGGCGCATTCCTGATCGATGACAAGGGCGTTGTTCGCTCCCAGATCGTTAACGACCTGCCACTGGGTCGCAACATGGACGAGCTGCTGCGTCTGGTTGATGCACTGCAATTCCACGAAGAGCACGGCGAAGTATGCCCGGCTAACTGGAAGAAAGGCGACAAAGGCATGACCGCTTCGACTGAAGGCGTTGCGGCTTACCTGACTGAGAATGCTGGCAAGCTGTAAGCTTTTTGGCGGCATAAAAAAACCGGACCCTGGGTCCGGTTTTTTATGTGCGGTGGTTAGCCTGAACGACGTGATCAGTCGTTGAAGTCTTTCCAGCCGCCCATTTGCTTCCAGCTGTTGACGATGCCACAGAACAGCTCAGCGGTTTTTTCGGTGTCGTAACGCGCCGAGTGCGCCTCACGCCCGTCAAAGTCGATGTCAGCTGCCTGGCAGGCCTTGGCCAGAACAGTCTGGCCATACGCCAGGCCAGCCAGGGTTGCGGTGTCGAAGCTGGAGAACGGGTGAAACGGGTTACGTTTCATGTCCAGACGCGCCACGGCCGCATTCAGAAAGCCCAGGTCGAAGCTGCTGTTGTGCCCCACCAGAATGGCGCGTTTGCAACCATTGGCCTTCAGCGCTTTGCGCACACCCCGGAAGATGTCGGTCAGCGCTGTTTCTTCACTGACCGCCATACGCAGCGGATGGTCCAGCTTGATGCCGGTGAACTCCAGGGCTGCGGCTTCGATGTTGGCGCCTTCAAAAGGCTCCACACGGTGGAAATAGGTGTGTTCCGGGAACACAAAGCCTTTTTCGTCCATGCCGATGGTGACTGCCGCGATTTCCAGCAGCGCGTCGGTAGCGCTATTGAAGCCGCCGGTTTCAACATCGATTACGACTGGCAGATAGCCGCGAAAACGCTCGGCCATCGGATGGCGCGAACCGCCGCCATGACCGCCCTCGTGCTCGTCATCAAAATGGTCGTCGCTCACGCGTTTTCCTCAAGCAGGCGCCAGCGCAGTTTTTCACCGGCGCGCAGCGGGATTACGTTCAGCTCGCCGAAAGGCAGGCTGCTCGGGGCGGTCCACTCTTCGCGAACCAGGGTGATGTGTTCGGTGCTCGGTGCCAGGCCGTAGAAGCGTGGGCCATTCAAGCTGGCAAAGGCTTCGAGCTTGTCCAGCGCATTGCGCTGTTCAAACGCTTCGGCATACAGCTCGATAGCAGCATAGGCGGTATAGCAACCGGCACAACCGCAGGCGGCTTCTTTGGCATGCTGGGCATGCGGTGCCGAGTCAGTGCCCAGAAAGAACTTCGCACTGCCGCTGGTGGCCGCATCCAGCAGGGCTTCCTGGTGGGTGTTGCGCTTGAGGATCGGCAGGCAATAGAAGTGCGGGCGAATACCGCCAACCAACATGTGGTTGCGGTTGTACAGCAGGTGATGCGCGGTAATGGTTGCGCCTACGTTGGCCGAAGCCTCGTTGACGAACTGGACTGCATGCGACGTGGTGATGTGTTCAAACACCACTTTCAACGTCGGGAATCGCTCCACAACACGACGCAAATGCTCTTCGATGAAGACCTTTTCGCGATCGAACACGTCGATATCGGCGCGGGTCACTTCACCGTGGATCAGCAAAGGCATGCCGACTTCGGCCATGGTTTCCAGGACCGGGAAGATCGCATCGATGCTGGTCACGCCCGAGTCGGAGTTGGTTGTTGCGCCAGCCGGGTATAGCTTGGCAGCGTGTACATAGCCGCTGGCTTTGGCTGTACGAATGTCTTCTGGCTGTGTTCGGTCGGTGAGGTAGAGCACCATCAGCGGTTCGAAACGGCTGCCAGCCGGGCGAGCAGCGAGAATGCGCTGTCGATAGGCATCGGCTTCAGCTGCGTTACGCACCGGAGGTACGAGGTTAGGCATGATGATGGCGCGGCCAAAGGTGCGCGCAACATCCGCCACAGTGTGAGGCAACACAGCACCATCGCGAAGATGAATGTGCCAGTCGTCGGGACGCAGCAGGGTCAGGCGGTCAGACATTGGGGGGATTCCAGGCGGGTCAAACTGATGCGAATGCTACCGGAAAAGACTCTCTCAGGCACTCGCTATCAAGTTTTAGCTGCGTTAACCGATACATTCGAGGTATGTCGTAAAAACGGTGAACGGTGTTTTGCCAGTAACCATCTGCGGAGCCCTCAGTGCGCCAGCGTTATTTCATCCTGCTCAGCTTGTTTGCCAGCGTTCCTGCCATGGCCCTGACTTTCCAGACCCGTCTGGAGAATGTGGAGTGGAAAGTTGAAGGTGACAAATTTGAGTGCCGCCTGATCCAGCCGATCACTGATTTTGGCGCCGGGGTCTTTGTGCGCCGCGCCGGAGAGCAGGCGGTCTTTCGTCTCAATGCCTACAACTCGGTATTGGGCGAAGGTTCGGCAACTCTATTGGCGGCAGCGGCGCCGTGGCAGCCGGGGCGCGGTGATATCGATCTGGGCACCGTGCGTATCGGGCGCGGCAACGTGCTGTTTAATAGCTCGCAGGCGCAGGCCGGCCGCTTGTTTCGGGGGTTGCTGGAAGGGCGTAGCCCGTTGATCAGGCATTACTCGGCGACGGGCGGTTTGTCGGAAGTTCGCCTTTTGCCCGTCAAATTTCGTCAGGCTTATGGCGAATATGAGGCCTGTACCACCAAACTGCTGGCCAAGAATTTCGATCAAGTCCGGCAAAGCCAGATCGGTTTTCCGGGGAGCGGCAATGAACTGGATGCCAAGGGCCGCGCGGATCTGCAGATCATGCTGGAGTACATGAAGGCCGACCCTACGGTTAACCACGTCATGCTGGATGGTTATTCGGATAATTCCGGGAATCGGTTGACCAATCGCGAGCTGTCCCGGCGTCGCGCTTTGGCAGTCATGAACTACCTGCAGGAAAACGGTCTGCAGGAATCGCAGATCACGATGCGCTTTCATGGCGAGCAATACCCGTTGGTGCCCAACACCAGTGCGGCTAATCGGGCGAAGAATCGCCGTGTCAGTGTGCGCTTGGAGCGCATGCCAGAGCCTGCGAAGCCGTCCCCTGCGGTGGTAAATACCAATCCTGCGACGCTGTCGTGAGGTTTTTTGGCGTCGTTTTGCTGAAAGTTACTGTCGCTTTGTCGTCTTAAGCTGTCGCCCCTCTGTAAATTAAGCCCCGCGAGCGTTAGACTGCTCGGCTTTTCGAACAACCCGTGGAGTGATGGCATGGCGGACGTAAACAAGGTCGTTCTGGCTTATTCGGGCGGCCTGGACACTTCGGTGATCCTGAAGTGGCTGCAGGATACTTATAACTGTGAAGTCGTAACCTTTACCGCTGACCTGGGTCAGGGCGAAGAGGTTGAGCCTGCACGTGCCAAGGCGCAAGCCATGGGCGTCAAGGAAATCTACATCGACGACCTGCGCGAAGAGTTTGTCCGCGATTTCGTATTCCCAATGTTCCGCGCCAACACTGTTTACGAAGGCGAGTACCTGCTGGGTACCTCCATTGCGCGTCCGCTGATCGCCAAGCGTCTGATCGAAATCGCCAACGAAACCGGTGCTGATGCTATTTCTCATGGCGCAACCGGCAAAGGTAACGATCAGGTTCGTTTCGAGCTGGGTGCATACGCACTGAAGCCGGGCGTAAAAGTGATTGCTCCTTGGCGTGAGTGGGATCTGCTGTCGCGTGAAAAACTGATGGATTACGCAGAAAAGCACGCGATCCCGATCGAGCGTCACGGCAAGAAAAAATCCCCGTATTCGATGGATGCCAACTTGCTGCACATCTCTTACGAGGGCGGTGTACTGGAAGACACCTGGACCGAGCACGAAGAAGACATGTGGCGTTGGACCAAGTCGCCAGAAAACGCGCCGGATACCCCGACTTATCTGGAACTGACCTACCGCAATGGCGATATCGTTGCGCTGGACGGTGTTGAAATGACACCTGCGACCGTTCTGGCCACGCTGAACCGCATCGGTGGCGAAAACGGTATCGGTCGTCTCGACATCGTTGAGAACCGTTATGTCGGCATGAAGTCCCGCGGTTGCTACGAAACCCCGGGCGGCACCATCATGTTGCGTGCGCACCGCGCCATTGAATCGATCACTCTGGACCGCGAAGTCGCTCACCTGAAAGACGAGTTGATGCCCAAGTACGCCAGCCTGATCTACACCGGCTACTGGTGGAGCCCTGAGCGTTTGATGTTGCAACAAATGATCGACGCTTCTCAGGTGAACGTTAACGGCGTGGTACGTCTGAAATTGTACAAAGGCAATGTGATTGTTACCGGCCGCAAGTCTGACGATTCGCTGTTTGATGCCAATATCGCAACGTTCGAAGAAGATGGCGGCGCTTACAATCAGGCCGACGCTGCTGGCTTCATCAAGTTGAATGCCTTGCGTATGCGTATTGCTGCTAACCGGGGTCGCAAGTTGTTCTAATTGCACCTGGTATCAAAAAAACCCGGCCATTGGTCGGGTTTTTTTATGCTTGCGAATCATCATTAAAGGTGGGTTATTCGTCTTGTCAGCTTAATGTATTGAGCTGTCGGGTTTGCGTGTTGTAAGTAATGACCATGGCATCACCTAAATGCGAAGAGATGTTTGTATCTAGCTCGAGTCGCTGTTGGTGACTCCATTGACTCGTCAATGAGCTACTGGTTAACAGGAGTAAAATATCGTTCTTATGCAGGCACTCTTTTTTTGGATGTGCCATTTCGTAGTAAGTCTGCAGGATGTCTCCCAAGGTATGGTCGTTGTTCAATTTTAAAAAAGGGTGGCTGAAATCGATCAGATACAGACTGCTTGGGTCTCCTTCACCCTGCGGTAATTGTTGTTCCTCATGAACTGAATTAGGTTTTTTACGTGTAGCCTTTTCTAAAGTTGAGTCGTAGTCCCTGTGCCCTTGTGGCAGAAAGATAAAGTTTTTAGGGCTGTAGGAAATGAATTTTATCCCCGGTTTGGAGAGAAGTGGCGCTGCCTGGCATGCAGGTGAGCCGGTGGCTTCAGCGGGTCTTGCGCGCGTGATACGGTCCTCAGACTCGGCCGGCTCTGGTGTTGCGCGCGCGTTCACCTTGGGATAGTCCATGGGGGTGTAGAGGGTTTTATTATTGAAATTAAGAGTCAAAAAAAACAATGTGATCAGAATTGAAGGGAAAACAATTAAGAACCAAACATAAATTTTTTGATTTTCCCTGTCGATATACGGCAATGAAACCGCTGCGGAAGCTTCGGTTAACATTGAGAAAATAGCAATGACAGTGAGCGGGTTGTTTACCCGTATTTTGCTTTTTATCATGATGTGGCCTGCGGAAAAATTCTGGTTGGAGTAGATGATATTAGAAGTGGTTAAGTATTAATGTCGCTTTTGTAACGGGTTTTAACAGTTGTCGCAGTAATAGCCTGTAGGTGCGAATTTGAATCAGGGGTTTGCGACAGCGGGTTTCTTAAATTTAGTCGTGGCTTTATGAAACTGCAAATCAAAAGTCTTTTGTATTTATTATTTCTATAGGACGTCCTCTGGTCGAGGAATTGGTTTTCTTTTTTGTAGGATAACTCCGGGTTAATAGGTGATTTGCGCCAGTAGAACTGGGATGTCGGTAGTTTTTATGTGAGATGCAGTATGGAGGAAATAAGTAACATTTTAGTTTTTCGTTGGATTACTTTTAAGTCAGGATCGAGGTACCGGTTTGAAAGGGCTTGAGGGGTATGTTTTTCGATCGTATTTTAAGGGCTTTCCGAATGCCTTGTAGTCCTCTTCTTTAAGTTTGAAATGGTAATATTTTTTTCTAAAAAAAGAGTAGATTTTAACTGGATTGGTTTTTTCAAAGAGGAAGGGGGGAGGTACTGTTTATCTATATGAGTTCAAGGTAGAAATTGCGCGGGTGCTTAAGGGGGATGTTTTTGTTTGGTTGGGTTGAGCCGGTCTTTCTATTGGAGTACGGTTAAATACAGCGGATGAATAATTAAATAGAGGATTAAACATGGTGTATTTGAATTCGGGCGGTTTTAAGTCGTGTCAGCTGTTTTTGGTTTTTACCTGCGAAGCTGCTGCGTTTGAAGGGAAATCGGCTCGGTTGCTGTTTGAATGAGTTGGTAATAAAGGAGGGTGAGCGCCAAGGTTTGGTAGTGCTAGGGTCAGGCCAATTTTTGGTATTCAGGATGTAAGCCAACGTATTTTTTTAAGCGTGATCAAGGATGTTGCCGATAGTCATTAGAACTGAACGCTTAATATAAAGATCGGCCTGTATGATTTCCTCCTGTGTCGCTTAAATGAGGGGAAGGGTGGGAGTGCGATTTTTATGAGTGATTTATTCGTAGGGCAAATCTTTATTGTGCGTAGGAAATGTCTTTGGTTGTTGGTGCTTGGGGGGGGGCACTATGCCCAGGGTGTTGTGACTAGGCTATTGTGCTGACTCTAAAATTCGAACAGCGAAAAAATTGGAATTACCCATGAATAAAGTGCTGATCGTGGATGATCATCCTGTCATTCGTCTTGCTGTGCGTATGCTCATGGAACGACATGGCTACGAAGTTATCGCAGAGACGGATAATGGAGTGGATGCTTTGCAAATGGCGCGTGAGTACGCGCCGGATATTGTAATTCTGGATATTGGTATTCCCAAACTCGACGGGCTTGAAGTTATTGCGCGACTTTCAACACCCGCGATTCCTATAAAGGTGCTAGTGCTGACTTCGCAAGCTCCCGGTCATTTTTCAATGCGTTGCATGCAGGCCGGAGCGGCAGGTTATGTATGCAAGCAGCAGGATTTAACCGAGCTTTTAAGTGCCATCAAGGCTGTGCTTTCCGGTTACAGTTATTTTCCTAACCAAGCGTTGCATTCAGTGCGCTCAAGCTTGGGGAATGCCAGTGAAGCCGATATGGTGAACCGCCTCTCTGGTCGAGAAATGATGGTATTGCAGCAGTTGGCGCGAGGTAAGAGTAATAAGGAAATAGCGGATGGCATGTTTCTGAGCAACAAAACAGTCAGTACCTACAAAACGCGTCTACTGCTCAAGCTCAATGCTCGCTCACTGGTTGATCTTATTGAGCTGGCACAGCGAAATGGCTTGGTGTGAGTGGCAGGGGTGAGGAGCGGCTTGCTCCACAACCCCCTTAACACCAAAAGCCTCCGGGCAGGAGGTTTTTGGTGTTAAGCGCTGACGATTACAAGTCGTAGGGGTAGTCTTCGAGCTCTTTCTGGAGTCTTTTTTCAGCCAGCAAGGCGTCTATCGTGCGGCGTTTAGCCAAGTTGGTTTTAGCGACTTCGACTGGGCGCTCTGTCAATTCAGCGTCGTCCGGGTCGGTCGTTGGAAAATCCTCTACTTCCAGTTGTTCTTTGCCAGTGCTCATTCAGTTCACTCCAGGCTAAGACATTCAATGGCGCCCCTTATAGCGATAAACGCTTTACGGGTAAAAAAGTTTTTCTCAATCGATCCGCCCATAAAACCTCTATCGCTCAATCGTCGGAGGTTTTTTCCTTGAAATCGCACAAGTCTTCAATGCGGCAACTCCCGCAGCGTGGCTTGCGTGCCTGGCAAACGTAGCGACCATGCAAGATGAGCCAGTGATGGGCATCGAGCAGGTACGGCTTAGGCACGAATTTGATCAATTGCTGTTCAACCTCGACCACATTTTTGCCTGGCGCTATTCCGGTTCGGTTACTGACCCTGAAGATATGGGTATCTACGGCCATGGTCAGTTGCCTGAAAGCGGTGTTGAGCACCACATTGGCTGTTTTTCGTCCTACGCCTGGAAGTGCTTCAAGCGCCTCCCGCGTTTGGGGTATCTCACTGGCATGTCGCTCGATGAGCAAGCGGCACGTTTCAATCACGTTTTTGGCCTTGCTGTTGTACAGGCCAATGGTCTTGATGTATTGCGACAAGCCTTCCACCCCCAAAGCGTAGATGGCTTCTGGGGTATTGGCGACCGGGAACAATTTTGCCATGGCCTTGTTCACGCTGACGTCAGTGGCCTGCGCCGACAGAATGACTGCTATCAGCAGTTCGAAAGGCGATGTGTAGGCCAGTTCAGTTTTTGGCTCTGGATTGTCTTCGTGAAACCGACGGAAGATTTCAAGGCGCTTTGCGGCATTCATGGGTAAAAACTTTTCCTGGAGAGCAGTCCGTTAATCGAAGAGAAACGTATCTCGTGACGGCAAGCTATCAGCTTTTGGTTGGGGCTAAAGCGTCGAGTGTCTGTTCTGCTCGTAGCACGGCGTCATTCAAAAGTGCGAGTTCAGCGCTGGTGTGTGCCTGCGTCTGCGCCTTTTTAAGTGCTGCCCGGTGCATGGCCAACTGAATTTTTGCCCGCTTGAGATCTGCAATCCCGCTGCTGGGTGCAGGCACCGTCATCACCGGGGCGGCCTCCAGTTGCGCCAGGGCTTTTTCGGCAGACTCAAATTGTGCTTGCAGGGCAACCAGTTGTGCCTGCTGCGGGGCCGTCGGCGGGTGACCAAAGGCTTTGAGCGATTTATGCAGTTGGGCGCGAGCCATGGCCAGGGTGACCTTGGCTTTTTTAAGCGCTGCATCGCTGAGCAAGGAGGGCTCTGTCTGTGATGGCTCAAGCGCCAGGGCGTCAGCAGGCGCCACAGGTGCTCGTTGAGCCCGCGCCAGGCGTTCTGCCTGACGTTGCTGTTCATCGCGTCGTAGACGTTCGTCACGTCGCTCGTAACGGCTACGGGCGTGGTTGCGCTTTTCAGTACGTGCATTGAGCTGCTCTTGCGCCTGTGCAAGCCCGCCGACAATGGGGATCACATTGGCGGGTAGCGGTCGCATTTCGATGCAGTCGACAGGGCAGGGCGCGACGCATAGGTCACAGCCGGTGCATTCATCGACAATCACTGTGTGCATGAGCTTGGCGGCGCCCAATATGGCGTCTACCGGGCAGGCCTGAATACACTTGGTACAACCAATGCATTCAGCTTCACGAATAAAGGCCACCTGGGGTGGTGCCACGCCTCGCTCCGTGTCCAGGGCTATAACGGGAATGCTCAGCAGGTTGGCCAGCGCAGCGATGGTTTCAGTCCCGCCGGGGGGGCATTTGTTAATGGCTTCGCCCTGGCTGATGCCTTCTGCGTAGGGTTTGCAGCCAGGATGCCCGCATTTTCCGCATTGGGTTTGCGGTAATAAGGCGTCAATACGTTGAATCAGGCTCATGGTGTGATCAGTCCAGCGACAGCGAGCCGCACCCGGGCGACAGTCATCCTGCGCAGTGAGTAATGAGTGCGAGGCGGTTAAACGAACGGCGCTGATTATCCGACATGGCGGGAGGGGAGGCTACAACGAACATCTGCCAGCGACGTGCAGGCCGCTGGCAGATGAGGAGGGCGTGTTACTTGATGCGTTGACCAGGCTTGGCGCCGCTGTCCGGGCTTAGCAGGTAAATTTCTTCACCGCCAGGGCCCGCCGCCATGACCATGCCTTCAGAAACCCCAAAGCGCATTTTGCGGGGTTTAAGGTTGGCGATCATCATGGTCAAGCGACCTTCCAGCTCAGCTGGGTTCGGGTAGGCGCTTTTGATGCCCGAGAACACGTTGCGCTGTTCGTCGCCGATATCCAGGGTCAGACGCAGCAGCTTGTCAGCCCCTTCGACAGCCTCGGCCTTGAGGATCAAGGCGACGCGCAGGTCGACAGCGGCAAACGCGTCAAACTCGATTTCGGCTGCCAAAGGCTCTTTGGTCAGCTCGCCATTGCCTTTTGGCGCAGCAGTACCGGTATCGGTCTGGCTGGCGATCAGGTCTTCTTTGGACGCGTTTACCATAGCTTCCACGTGCGCCGGATCGATACGCGTCATCAGCGGTTTGAAGGCATTGAGCTGATGGTTGGCGAGCAAGGTGCTGTGGTCGTCCCAGGTCAAAGGAGACACATTCAGGAACGCTTCGGCATCGGCTGCCAACTGCGGCAATACTGGCTTGAGGAAGATGATCAACTGGCGGAACAAGTTGACGCCCAAGGCGCACACGGCCTGGACTTCGTCTTGCTTGCCTTCCTGCTTGGCCATGGCCCAAGGCGCCTTTTCGGCGATCCAGGCGTTGGCGCGGTCGGCCAGCGCCATGATTTCACGCATGGCGCGCGCGAAGTCACGGGCTTCGTAAGCATCGGCAATGCTTGGTGCTGCAGCCAAGAAGGCTTCGGTCAGCTCAGGCGCTGCGTTGCTTTCAACCATCACGCCGGCATTGCCTTTGTGGATGAAGCCTGCGCAACGGCTGGCAATGTTGACCACTTTGCCGATCAGGTCAGAGTTGACCTTTTGCACGAAGTCTTCGAGGTTCAAGTCCAGGTCATCGACGCCACGGCCCAATTTGGCCGCGTAGTAGTAGCGCAGGTATTCCGGCGACAGGTGATCAAGGTAGGTACGCGCCTTGATGAACGTGCCACGGGACTTGGACATTTTTTGACCGTTAACGGTCAAGTAGCCGTGAACGTTGATCGCGGTAGGCTTGCGATAGCCTGCGCCTTCGAGCATGGCTGGCCAGAACAGGGCGTGGAAGTTCACGATGTCCTTGCCGATGAAGTGGTAAAGCTCGGCGCTGGAGTCTTTGTTCCAGTACGCGTCGAAGTCCAGTTCAGGGCGGCGTTCGCACAGGTTCTTGAAGCTGGCCATGTAGCCGATCGGCGCGTCCAGCCAGACGTAGAAGTACTTGCCTGGCTCGCCCGGGATTTCGAAACCGAAATACGGCGCATCGCGGGAGATGTCCCACTCTTGCAGGCCGCTATCCAGCCATTCGGCGATTTTGTTTGCGACCGCATCTTGCAGTGCGCCGCTTCGTGTCCAGCTTTTGAGCATGGCTTCGAAGTCGGGCAGCTTGAAGAAGAAGTGCTGGGAATCCTTAAGAACCGGTGTGGCACCGGAAATCGCCGACTTCGGATTTTTCAGGTCCGTCGGAGCGTAAGTTGCGCCGCATTTTTCGCAGTTATCGCCGTACTGATCATCAGTGCCGCATTTAGGGCAGGTGCCCTTGATGAAGCGGTCGGCCAGGAACATTTTCTTTTCCGGGTCGAAGTACTGAGTAATCGAGCGCGTGGCGATGTGGCCGGCTTCGCGCAGCTTGATGTAAATCGCACTCGACAGCTCACGGTTTTCTTCGGCGTGAGTCGAGTGATAGTTATCGAACTCCACGAGGAATTCGGAAAAGTCGGCGCAGTGTTCGGCCTGCACGTTGGCGATCAGTTGCTCAGGTGTGATGCCTTCTTTTTCGGCACGCAACATGATGGCCGAGCCGTGGGCGTCGTCTGCGCAGACATACGTGCATTGGTTGCCGCGTTGCTTTTGATAGCGCACCCACATATCGGTCTGGATGTACTCAAGCATATGGCCAAGGTGAATTGAACCATTGGCATAGGGCAGGGCGCTGGTGACGAGGATCTTGCGTGGCTCGGACATGGGGCTCGGCTACTTGATGAGACGGTGGTCGGCCACTATAAAGCGCCGGGCAATATATTTCACCCCGTGGGCGGCTATCTGATGCTTTCTGATGTTTTTGACCGGTTCAAAAGCCTGCGCCAGGTGATTTATTACAGGTACGATAGCCACCTGTTTCACTCAGCCTTTTTCGGGAGTTGCCCATGAGCGCAGTCAATCGCGCAGCGGTGGAGGCCGTCCTTCGCCAATACACCGACCCATATTTGAACCAGGATCCGGTCAGCGCCGGGTGTGTACGTCACATTGAAGTCCAAGGCGAGCATGTCAATGTTCAGCTCGAACTGGGTTATGCCGCCGGCCTGTTCAAGAATGGCTGGGCGCAAATGCTGCAAATGGCCATCAGCAATCTGGAGGGAGTGTCCTCGGCCAAGGTTGAGATCAATTGCGTGATTGCCCCGCACAAGGCGCAGGCGCAAATCCCGGGGCTGGCCAATGTGAAAAACATTGTGGCCGTTGCCTCGGGCAAAGGCGGCGTGGGTAAATCCACCACGGCCGCCAACCTGGCGCTGGCGCTGGCGCGTGAAGGTGCGCGAGTGGGGATCTTAGACGCTGATATTTATGGCCCTAGCCAGGGCGTGATGTTCGGTATCGCTGAAGGTACCCGCCCGAAAATCCGTGATCAGAAATGGTTTGTGCCGATTGAGGCGCATGGCGTTGAGGTCATGTCGATGGCATTTCTGACTGACGACAACACGCCGATGGTCTGGCGCGGCCCCATGGTGTCGGGCGCCCTGTTGCAGTTGGTGACCCAAACCGCCTGGAATGACCTGGATTATCTGGTGATCGACATGCCGCCCGGCACGGGCGATATCCAGCTGACCCTGGCGCAGAAAGTCCCGGTGGCGGGTTCTGTGATTGTGACGACGCCGCAAGACCTGGCCTTGCTCGACGCGCGCAAGGGTGTCGAAATGTTCCGCAAGGTGAACATTCCGGTACTGGGCGTTGTAGAGAACATGGCTGTGCACATTTGCTCGAACTGCGGTCACGCAGAACATTTGTTCGGTGAAGGCGGTGGCGAGAAACTGGCGACCCAATACGAAGTGGAAGTTCTGGCCTCGTTGCCGCTGGCGATGGAAATCCGCGAGCAGGCCGATAACGGCAAGCCGACCGCGATTGCCGACCCGAATAGCCCGATTGCCTTGATCTACCAAGAGCTGGCCCGTCACGTCGGGGCGCGGATTGTTCTGAGCGAAGCCGCCACCCAGGCCATGCCGACCATTACCACCAGCGACGACTGATACCCCGTAACCCCCTGTAGGAGCGAGCTTGCCTCGCGATCTTTTTAAAAGACCAAAAGATCGCGAGGCAAGCTCGCTCCTACAAGGTCTTTAAACGACAGGCATAAAAAAACCCCGCTTTTAAGGGCGGGGTTTTTTACTGGATCAGTACAAGTTAGATAACTTGAACTTCCTCAGCTTGCATGCCTTTCTGACCGCGAGTAGCGATGAAAGAAACCTGTTGGCCTTCTTTCAGGCTCTTGAAGCCGTCGGATTGGATTGCTTTGAAGTGAACAAACAGGTCGTCACCGGATTGTGGAGTGATGAAGCCGAAGCCTTTTTCATCGTTGAACCACTTAACGGTACCAGTTTGGCGATTAGACATGGTGTAACTCCTTGAACAAAGATAACTGCGACGCAGGAAGAGCCCTGGCCGAGACTGAGTGCAAAGAGCAGGAAAAATTCTTGGAGATGGTTGGATCGAAATTCAACATATCGTGTAGAGATTCTCAGTGACACAAGCAGCACAGTGGCGCCACCTTACCCCTTTTTCCGGAACGTGCAAAGGGTCTTTGCGAAGGTTTCTCGAAAAACGTGACTGATGGTTGCCCGTACAGCCTGTATTCAGTGCGCCTACAGCTATTTTCAAGAATTTCCCCCCAGCCTTTGAACCGAAACCCCGGCCCCGGTAAGATGCCGAACAGAATTTTTCCACCTCGCTATTCAGGACACCCCCGCCATGAGCATCAAATCAGACAAGTGGATTCGCCGCATGGCGCAAGAGCACGGCATGATCGAACCTTTCGTTGAGCGTCAGGTACGCGGCGAAGGGGCTGATCGTCTGATTTCTTACGGCGTGTCGAGCTACGGTTATGACGTGCGCTGTGCCAATGAATTCAAGGTGTTCACCAACATCAATTCGGCCACCGTTGATCCGAAAAACTTCGATGAAGGCAGCTTTGTCGATGTCACCAGCGATGTGTGCATCATCCCGCCCAACTCCTTCGCCCTGGCGCGCACCGTTGAATATTTCCGTATTCCACGCAACGTGCTGACCATCTGCCTGGGTAAAAGCACCTACGCGCGTTGCGGCATCATCGTTAACGTGACGCCGCTTGAGCCAGAGTGGGAAGGCCACGTGACGCTGGAGTTCTCGAACACCACCACACTGCCTGCCAAAATCTATGCAAACGAAGGTGTGGCGCAGATGCTGTTCTTCGAATCCGATGAAGAATGTGAAGTGTCGTACAAGGATCGTGGCGGCAAGTACCAGGGCCAGCGTGGTGTGACTTTGCCACGTACCTGACGAACAGCAGGAATTTCTGAGCGAAAAAGCACTCTATTGTCTGTATTCCGGTTTCGCACCTCAGCGAACCGGACATCGCTCAGGAGTGCCCCATGAAGATCGATCCGAGTATCCGCGCCAAACTGGCAAACCTTGAGCCCAATCAGGTTGGATTATTGGCCTGGTCGCTACTCGCGTATCCCCAGTTGCATGCAGGTGGCATTCCCGGCCAGCCTGACCCAGACACCCCGCAACCCACCGAACCTGGCGTGCCCACACTGCCGGATGAAGCTCCGCCTGCCCCAGTGGCGTGATCAACCGTCTGTAGCTGCTGCATTGCCAGCAGCTACACGAACAGGCGCTACTTCAAGTTGCCGCTCAAAAACTGGCGCAAACGCTCGCTTTGAGGGTTGTCCAGTACATCACTTGGCGGACCTTGTTCCTCAATCAACCCCTGGTGAAGGAACACCACTTGACTCGCCACTTTGCGGGCGAAGTTCATTTCGTGGGTGACCATGATCATGGTCCGGCCCTCTTCGGCCAGCCCCTGAATCACCCTCAAGACTTCACCCACCAGCTCCGGGTCCAGTGCCGAGGTTGGCTCATCGAACAGCATCACTTCGGGTTCCATCGCCAACGCCCTGGCAATGGCAACACGCTGCTGCTGGCCGCCGGAAAGGAAGGCCGGGTATTGATCAGCCACTCTGGAAGGCAAGCCGACTTTGTCCAGATAACGTCTTGCGCGCTCCTCGGCGTCTTTTTTACTGACCCCCAGCACCCGATGCGGTGCCAGGGTAATGTTTTCCAGCACCGTCATGTGGCTCCACAGGTTGAAGTGCTGAAACACCATGGCCAGCCGGGTACGCAGGCGTTGCAACTCAGCATCGTCAGCAACCCGCATGCCGTTTTTGTCGCTGATCATGCGAATCAACTTTCCATCAAGGCTGATGGCGCCATCGTTGGGTGTTTCGAGAAAGTTGATGCAGCGCAAAAAGGTGCTCTTGCCCGAGCCGCTGGCGCCAATCAGGCAAATTACGTCCCCGGTTTTCGCCTTGAGCGACACACCCTTGAGCACTTCATTGTCGCCATAACGTTTGTGCAAGCCGTCGACGCTGAGTTTGTACATGCACACCTCAAGCAGAGAGTAGGTAGCCGCTGCGATAGGCTTCACGCCCCGCGACATGGGCTATCACCATGCCTGCGGTGGCCATACGCCTTACCGAACGGGCGTAAACGAGGCCTTCGCGGGTGGTGTAAACCGGGGTGAGGCGGTCGCTGACAGGGTCGATAACGTCCGCCACCAATTGACCGGCGCTCAGGTAATCGCCGGGTTTGACGTGAAACACCAGCACGCCCCCGGCTGTTGAGGCGACGGGCTCGACGCCGGCCAGCGGGGTAGCGGGGTACAGTAGCTCAGGCAAACGGCTGGCCTGGCCTTCAATCGCGCCGAGCGTGATCAGGTAATCAATCAGCGCCTGGCAATCCTGCTCGGCGAGGGCGTGGCTGACGTCACCTTGGCCGCGCAACTCCACGGTCACCGAGAAACTGCCCTGTGGAATCTCAAAGCTGCCCTCAAAGCGCTGCTGCAACGTCCACCACAGCAGGGTGAAGCACTCATCAAACGACAAGCCGCCCGAGTCCGTTGCCAGCAGGCTGGCTTGGGCTCCAAGGTAGCGCGCCAACGGCTCAACCTGCGACCAGGCCTCAGGCGTGGTGTACAGGTGAGGCACGGCTTCAAAGTCGCAGTGCAGGTCCAGTACCACATCCGCATCGCACGCCAGGGTTTGCAAGGTCAGACGCTGAGATTGCAGCTGGGTTGCCGGCACCTGTGCGGCCAGCGCCTTGCGCAGGTGCTGGCGGATGATCTGCCGGTTTTGCTCAGGGTCTGGGGTCAGCAGCCCTTCGATTTCATCACCGATCTGCGTGCTCAAGTCCAGAAAGTTGCGGTTGAAGTTCTGCCCGCTTTCCAGCTCATAACGCCCCAGCGGGATGTCCATGACCACTTGTTCCAGCCCGATCGGGTTGGCCACGGGTACCACCACGATTTCACTGCGCAGGCGACCAGCGCTTTCGAGTTCGGCCAAGTGTTTTTTCAGGTGCCAGGCCACCAGCATGCCCGGCAGTTCATCGGCATGCAGTGAGGCTTGAATGTAGATCTTGCCCTGTGGCTTGGCCGGGCCGTAGTGGAAGCTGTGAATCTGCCTTTCGGTGCCTGGAACAGGGGCCAGCAAAGGATGGGTTTGATGTTGCGCCATGGTTGAGTCCTAGTGAGCAGGGCCGAGAAAAGCCAACCAGCGGCGTTCCGCCAGTCGAAACAAACCGACCAAAATAAAGGTCACGCACAAATAGATGATGGCGGCGATGCCGAACGACTGGAAGGTCAAAAAGGTCGCTGAGTTAGCGTCCCTTGCGACTTTCAACACGTCAGGGATCGTTGCGGTAAAGGCCACTGTGGTCGAATGCAGCATCAGGATCACCTCATTGCTGTAAAACGGCAACGAGCGACGTAAGGCCGAGGGCATGATGACGTAGGCATAAAGCTTCCAGCCACTGAGACCGTAGGCTTTGGCGGCTTCAATTTCGCCGTGGGCCATGCTGCGAATGGCGCCGGCAAAGATTTCCGTGGTGTAGGCGCAGGTGTTGAGGGCGAAGGCCAGCACCGTGCAGTTCATGGCATCACGGAAGAACTCATTGAGCAACGGTTGGGCGCGAACGGCAGCAATGCTGTAGATCCCGGTGTAGCAAATCAGCAACTGTATATACAGCGGGGTTCCGCGAAACACATAGGTGTAGAACTGCACGGGCCAACGGATCCAGCGTCTGGATGAAACCCTGGCGATAGACAGTGGTATGGACAGCACAAAGCCGATGATCAGCGCGGCGCTCAACAGCCACAGCGTCATTGCCAGCCCGGTAATGTGGTTACCGTCGCTGTACAGAAACGGCCGCCAGTACTCTTGCAACAACTCGATCATCGTACGGCCTCCCGGCAGCCCAGGGCATAACGGCGTTCCAGCCGCCGTAAAACCACATTCGAGGCGCTGGTGATTGCCAGATAGATGAGTGCGGCAATCACTAAAAAGTAAAACAGCTCATAGGTGCTTTTACCCGCATCCTGGGCTGCCTTGACCAGATCGGCCAAGCCAATGATTGACACCAGGGCTGTGGCCTTGAGCATCACCATCCAGTTATTGCCAATGCCTGGCAGGGCGAAGCGCATCATTTGCGGAAAGACCACAAAACGAAAGCGTTGCCAGCGTTTCAGGCCGTAGGCGGTGGCCGCTTCGACCTGGCCACGGGGCACCGAGAGGATCGCGCCCCTAAAGGTTTCGGTGAAATACGCGCCATAGATAAACCCCAGCGTGATTACGCCTGCGCTGAACGGATTGATCTCGATGTAATCCCAATCCATGGCATCTGTCAGGCTGGTCAGCCAGGTTTGCAGGCTATAAAAAATCAGCAGCATCAGTACCAGGTCCGGTACACCGCGAATCAGCGTGGTATAGAGCTGGGCCGGCAGACGCAACAGTCTCAGGCTGGAGAGTTTGGCGCTGGCGCCAAGCAGGCCGAGCAATACGCTCACGGCCAGCGACAGGACCGATAACTTGATGGTCATCCAGGTGCCTTCCAGCAGCAGAGGGCCGAACCCCTGCAAGCTGAGGGCAGACAATCCAAGGTTCTGCACGAGGTTTTCAAACATGACAGTCGAACCCAAGGCGTTGAAAAAGGCACCCATGCGCGCATGGGTGCCAGCGCGTTATTTGCCGCTGTACAGATTCAAGTCGCCGAAGTGCTTTTGCTGGATTTTGGTGTAGGTGCCATCGTCGTGTAACGCTTTGATACCTTTGTTCAGCAGGGTTTGTAGCGCTTGGTTACCTTTCTTGATACCCACCGCGGTTTTGGACGGTAGCAGAGGATCGTCAATGGCTGCGCTGATTTCGTAACCGGCACCTTGTGGCGATTTCAGAAAGCCCAGTTCAGCCTGCAGCAGGTCTTGCACCGAGGCGTCGAGACGGCCGGAAATCAGGTCGGCATAGACTTGGTCCTGGTTGGCATAGGCCTGAGTTTTGACTCCGGCTTTATCCAGCACCGCTTTGGCGTAGGCTTCCTGGATGGTGCCTTGTTCGTAGCCCACGGTTTTGCCTTTGAGCGAGGCGGTATCGGCGCTTAGCCCGGAGCCTTTTTTGTACACCAGCGATGTCGGGCCGGAGAACAGCTCGTTAGAGAAGTCGATGACTTTTTCGCGGGCGGGGGTCACGGTCATCGACGAGATAACACCGTCGAATTTGTTGGCTTTAAGCCCGGGCACCATGCCGTCGAAGTCGGATTCGACCCATTTGCACTTCACTTTCAGCTCGGCGCAAATGGCGTTGCCCAAGTCGATATCAAAACCCACCAGGCTGCCGTCAGCGGCCTTGGACTCAAAGGGTGCATAAGACGGGTCAACGCCGAAGCGCAGCTCTTTGTACTCTTTGGCCAGAACAGAACCCGCAGCTATGCATAAAGTCAGTGCAGAAAGGGCCAGAAATGCTTTTTTCATTGTTCAATCCCTAATAACCGGTTGCTGGAGCGTAACGACGTCATAGACGAAGCAATAACCGAACCACATGGGGTTGAGGGGGCGTTTAAAGCCGGGAAGGGAGTAAAAAGCGGCGGATGTGCGCTACAAAAGAGCGCTGAAAAAGGCGTGATCCAAAACAGTGCGCTGTTCAATGATGCCCCTGTGGGAGCGGGCTTGCTCGCGATGTGGCAACACGGTGTGTCAGTGACACCTTGTTGATTCAATCGCGAGCAAGCCCGCTCCCACAGAGATGCTTATTTGCCGGGCACCAAGGTGAGGCGGGTTTTACCGTACACGCTGTCAAAGTTCTGCGGCTGCATCGGGAAGCGCATGTATTGCCCCTTCAGCCATGGATCAATGCCGTCTGCGTAATGCGGGCTCGCCGGGTTGCTGGATTGCCCGGTACTGTTCTGGCCCATCATCGGTTCGCTTTGGCCGAAGTCGACGATCATGCGCATGGCCGGAATCACGGTGGTTGCAAAGCTGTCGCTGCCAATGCTGTAGGCCGCCGTGTTCAGGGTGGTGTGATCGCCGCCCGCGGCAATGGGCCCGCGCACGGTTTGGCCGTTGCTGTTGCGCCACAGGTAATGGTGCAGTTTGCCCCACTGCCATGCGCGGTGGTCGCTGCCCATCAGGCTGTCGCCCGTGGTAATGGGGGCTGCCAGGCTACGGGCCAGAATGGCCGGTTTGTCTTCTTTTTGCGGGGTGCGGGTGTCGTCCCAGAACGGGCTGTCTTCACGCCCCAGCAAGTGATCGCTGAGCGCCGAGTACGACAAGGTGCTGTTGGCAATAAAAGCCTTCCAGGTGGCGCTGGACTCCGGGCCCAGTTTGTCGAGGAAGATTTGCCGGGTGCTTGCCTGCAAGAACAACTCGTACAGCGCCGCATCAGCCGAGGTCGGGCTGAGCTTGCCATCAAAGGCCATCAATCGGCTCAAGGCTTCGTTGGCCTTGGCCTGATCGGCAGCAGGCAAGGCGGCGATGGCTTGTTTCAGCGGTTGAGCCATGCCCGGAGCGCTAAACATGGCCTTGAGTTTGGCGGCAAACAAGGTGGTCTGGTCGTACTGCATGGCGATCATGCTGCGGGCATCCTGTTTGCCGTTGCCTGCCAATTGGGCCAGGCGCTCGCTGCGCTCAGGCGATAACCACGAATTGGACAGTTGCATGCCGTAGCCGTAAGCGGCCGTGCGCTGGTTTGCCGTGCCCAACCAGCCCTGCGCCGGGTCTTGATCGTAAGGGTGGAGCATGGCGTCAGCGTAACCGTCCCAGTCATAACGGCTGTCCCAGCCCGGTGACGGGTACAGGCCCACGCCATCGCGGCGGTTAGGGTACAGGCCGGTGACCTGCCAACCGATATGGCTGGCATCGGCGTACAGCAGGTTCAGCGCAATCGCACGGATCTCGCGACTGGCGTCTGACGCGCTTTCACTGTTTTGCGCGCGGGACAGGTCGAAGAACGCATCCAGGGTTTTGTCGCCCTTGAAGTCCGGGGTTTGCAGGGCCAGCCCCAGGCTGCTGTTCAGCGCCGTGGTTGTGCCAATCACACTGTTCAGCAGTGGGCCGTGGCGTGTTTCGTAAATGACTTCGCGAATCGGGCGCTGACCTTTGACAAAAAAGGTTTCGTTGCGCACCGACGCGGGTAGCCATTTACCATCGGCCAAGTAATACAGGCTGTTGCCCTGGCGCTTGAGTTTTTCCAGGAACACATCCTGGTTGTCGCCCATAGCCATGCTCATGCCCCACGCGACCTTACCGTTGAAACCGGCCAGCAATGTCGGCAAACCCGCAATCGAGGCGCCCGCCGCCTGGTATTTAGGCGCGCGAATCTGCACGTAGCTCCATGCCGACGGAACGCCGATGGGCTGATGAATATCGTTGGCCAGCAGGCTTTTGCCACTGCGGCTGCGTTGTGGGCCAATGGCCCAGTCACTGGATGCCGTGACGCCTGGCAAATTGAGTGCGGTCACGCGCTCAAGCGCTTGAGTCACGCCGGTCAACCCTGGCAATTGGCTGGCCAGATTCAGGCCGTTGAGTTTTTCGGCTTCAGCGGTAGGCAATTGTTCATTGGGGTAGGTTGGCGTCAGCCACGCGAGATGGCCGGCCCCGACTTTTTGCGCCAGTACCAGTGTGTTGAGCTCTTCTTGCAGATTGACCGAGGTCGAGAAGTTCAACAGGCTGAAAATCAGGGCCGAGTCTTCGGGTTTCCAGTACTCCGCTTTGTAGCCCGCCTGGGCGAGGTCGGCAGGGAGCTTGTCGCGGTAGCGGAACAGATACGCGTTGACGCCGCGGGCATAGACCTCAAAGAACTTTTTGAGGCGTGGCGAGGAGCTTTTGTACAGCTCGTCAGCGGTCTTTTTCAGATTGATGCTGCGCATTAAACGGTCGCTGTCCAGCGCATCGGGGCCGTCCAACTCGGCCAAGCGGCCTTGGGCCAGCAAGCGCAGGCGCACCATCTGGCTGATCCGGTCACCGGCGTGGACATAGCCCAAGGTGAACAGCGCATCATGGAAACTGCTGCTTTCGATCAGCGGGATGCCTTGGCTGTTGCGTCGCACCGAGACGTTTTGCGCCAAACCTTTTAGCGGCTGCATACCGGAAGCCGGCAGCAGGCTCTCGCCGGACAGTGAGTTAAGTTGGCAACCGGACAAGCCCAGCAGGCTGACCATTGCCGCGGCAACGCCGAACCGGGGTAAAAAATGAGTAAGGGCTGGCGAGGCCATGGCAAAGCTCCTGCGGGGGGAATGTCATCGAAAGGCGCTACGTTAGTGAGGCCGATGACACTGCGCAAGTGCTATCTCTGGCGCTGTGCGGGGCTATTGGCGGGGGCGGGTTTGCATCGAGATCTTTTGGTTTTTTAAACGATCGCCAAGCAAGCCCGCACCTGCAGATAAGGGGGCTATTTCGGCGGGTTGATCGTGTCTACCAGTGCGTACGCACGTTGGGTCGCCGGGCGAGCCTTGATGCGCTCAAACCACACTTTCAGCGCCGGGAAATCATCCAGGTTTTGGCCTTGAAGTTCATGTGACACCGTCCACGGGTAAATCGCCATGTCAGCAATGCTGTATTCGTCGCCCGCAACAAACTGACGGCCTTCCAGTTGCTTGTTCAACACACCGTACAGGCGAGCTGTTTCGTCGGTGTAGCGCTTGAGCGCATAAGGGATTTTCTCGGCCAGGCGCTTGAAGTGATGGTTTTGCCCGGCCATTGGCCCCAGGCCACCCATTTGCCAGAACAGCCATTGCAAGGCGACTTGCCGCCCACGCAGGTCTTTAGGCAAAAACTGACCGGTTTTTTCCGCGAGGTACAACAAGATTGCGCCAGATTCAAACAGCGACAGCGGTTCACCGCCATCGGCCGGCTCGTGGTCGACAATGGCCGGAATGCGGTTGTTTGGGGCGATCTTCAGGAAGGAGGGTTCGAACTGCTCGTTTTTACTGATATTGACCGGGTGAATCGTGTACGCCAGGCCCGCTTCTTCAAGAAACAGAGTGATTTTGTGGCCGTTTGGCGTAGTCCAGTAATAAAGATCGATCATGAAGGGCTCCAGAAGGGAAGATTCACACAGCAGTCGCGGATCTCTGCAAACGCCTGTTTTACTCCCAATGGTCCCTTGGTTACAAAAGGTTTACGCAGCCCCTGAAACAAACGCGCCGCACGTGCTCAAGGCAGGTGCGGCGCGGGCAGAGCGGTCTGAAGAATCAGGCGCCGTGGCACTTCTTGAACTTTTTACTGCTGCCACACGGGCAAGGATCGTTACGACCAATGTCTTTCAAGGCGTTGCGCACCGGCTCTTGTGGCGCGTGCCCGCAGTTCGGGCCGTGTACATGGCCGTGATCGTGGTCATGATGGTCATGATCGTGGTTGCAGTCTGGGCCATGAACGTGGGGTTGCTGGGTCATTACTCAATCACTCTGGAATAAAATCGCCGGGCATTATCTCGCCTTTACGCACCACGTGCACGTCGTAACCGAAGAACAGGCCGGTCTGTAACGTACCGTCGAGCCGATAAGGGATCGGCTCGTCGGGCGACTCAAGCAATTTGATCAGCGGGCGCATGTGTTGCCACAGGTTGGTCCGCACCGGCACCACCAGATCTGCATGGCTGTTGGGTTCGACACTGAACCAGCGGCTGTACTCACCCTCAGCCAGTTTTACCGGCCCTAAATAAAGGGTGTAGACCAGCCCGCGCACGGTGAGGGTGGAGTCGTTCGGGTTGTCGATTCTAAAGTGCAGCTTGAAACGTTGTTCCAGCAGTTTGGCCCGGACCAGCTCGACACGCTCCAGTTTTAACTGGGGGTCTTTGTCATCTGCGCCAAACCACGAAGCGCAGCCTGACAGCGCCAGGATCATCACCAGCGCAAGGGTTTTGGTTAAGCGAGCTTTAGAATCCATTCTTTACTCCCGGCTTATTGGCCGAAGAAACCCGCGCAGCATTTTTTGAACTTCTGCCCGCTGGCACAAGGGCAACCATCATTGCGGCCCACTTTGAGCGGCACCGTCGGGTCGATGAAGTACCAATGGCCTGCATTCTGTACAAATGAGGAGCGTTCCCGATGGCTGTGCTCGCCATTGACGTCATGCCAGCGCGCGGTAAAGGTCACAAAGGCATGCTCTGGCTGACCACCGAAAACCTCGTTGCTTTCAACGTCCAGGCCCAGCCAGGTGCTTTGAGCGCTCCACTGCGCGATGGACGGGCGATCGAGCCCGGCTTGCTGCACAGGCAGCGTGGTCTCGACCAGATAGTCAATCAGCCCCATCACATAGGCGCTGTAGCGCGAGCGCATCAGGGTTTCGGCGCTAGGGGCCGGGTGCCCGGCGTGATAAGTCCCGCAGCAGGCGCTTAGCAAGTTGCCGCTGCCACACGGGCAAATAGATGTGCTCATCGGCTTACCACCAGTACTTGCCAAAGTTTTCCGGGTTGGCCCAAAACCTGGCGTTGAGCCAGTCGGGTACTTGTTTGTATTCGCGTAAGTCGTAAGTAAAGAGGGTCAATATCTGTTCGTCACGCTGAAAACGCTCATTGTTTTGTAGGGCTAAAGCGAAAAAGTCCGTTTCTTTCCAATCGCAAGCTGTGAGATCCGCCAACACGGCGATGCGGCTGGCGTTCAAGTTACGAATTCCGCCGAGCAATTCCAGGCCTTCGCGCTTGGACAGGTGCTCCAGGCAGTCGACTGCCAGGGCCAAGTCGAAACGTTGTGCCGCCACGTCGGCAGGCAGTGCGCCGGGCATTGCCTGGGCGACATGAACATCAGGATGGGCCTGTTTATAGGCCTCCAATGCCGGGAACTGGCTGGCGCCGACCACAAGGACACGTTGTGGAGAGTAAGTGTCGAGCAACGCCGCTAACGCTTGCTGAGGTGTTCGTGTGGAAAAAGCAGGGGTCGTCATCTCAAGTCCTCAATCAGAGCGCACAAGACTAGCCTGCCCGGAGCCTGTGGCCTAGGTCTGTCAGCGTTTGATTCCGAGCAGGTGCTAACGGGGTACCACCTTTCATCACCACTTGCAGCGGTAAATATCTGAAAGGTCCTGTGACCGCCCAGCCAACAAAGGAATGTCCATGTCGATGCCAGCACGTCCCGCTGCACCTATTCAAACCCTCTCCTCGCCTGTCCAGCAGGCGGTTTATACGCATTTTGCCAGTCGTCCTGGTATTGAAGAACTTATTCGCACCACGCTTCTGGCTGCGCTTACTGAGCGCTACCCGACCCTGACGGTGGATCTGGCCAGTACACGGCTGGCCACCCCTCATGAGAGTGGCGTGTGGGGGTTGCCTCTGCTCATTGATCAAGTGATGGCCTACCTGGTCAATGGTGCTTCGTTTGAGATCAGCGAAATTATCCCCCCGCTTAATTATTATTTTTTGTCTGATCATCAAGGCAAGCGGCTCAAGCTCGCTGACGGGCATGATGTCGATATGAAAGTCGTGGAGACGCTCATTAAAGAGTTGCCCTGGCGTCTGCCGATAGAGGTTAAAAGTGCACTGACCGGATATTGGAATGAGCCTGTCGAGGGTGATGTCAGCCGCTGGAGATGGCTCAGTAGTGTTATCAAGGATACGTTGACGCTGAAGGTCATGCAGTCAACCGCACTGAGCGACCCGGAGCTGGAGACGGTGCGTCAGGTACTCGACTATGCGCAGAGTGAAGAGAGGATCAGCCGTTACGGTGACCAGGCCACTCGCGTCTATTACCTGCAATCTACGCTGACCTACCCGGGGCGGGCTGAGAGTCTTGTTACGCCCCATGTTTTGTTAGTGCGTTATCCGCAAGGGCTAGCAATGCGGCCACTGGTCATGCTGTGTTTGCCAGATGGGAGCATTGAAACATTCAGTTCAGTTGAGTCGGCCACCCAGTCCAGAGCCCGTGTTGCCGAGGCCTTTTATGCCGTTGATAGCATAACCACCAAACGCTACGAAATTGACGGCGACGCCTTTGATACTCAAGCGGGGTTTATCCTCGGCAAGCAGTTAAGCAACCTCTCACAGCTGAAGTTGCCCACGACTGTGGGCCTTCAAGCGCTCAAAGCGACCTGCTTACAGATCACTGATGCCTCAAGGTTTTTTCTCAACGCCAGCGCACCCCCGCCGGACGCCTTGAGCCGGGTGCAATCGAAGCTTGCGCAGTGGCTAACAAAGGCATCCAGCGCGGATCAAGCACGCTACCGTTCCTGGAGTATGGCGCTGGCCAGTGCAAAAAAAAGTGCTCAAGGGCTGAGTTATCTGAGCGGTATCCCCGATATTCACAGCTTTGTTGTGAACTCGATCAAGCAACAGCTTTTACTCGATCAGCAACGTTTTGAGCAGCCTGTCCAATACGCGCAAGCATTGGCGGGTTGCGAACCGGACGATATCGAGCTGACATTCTTGCTGGTGACGGGCGCATTCGCGCCGGGCAGCACCAATGTCTCGGGTGTGACTGAGCGGGTGAAAATGACCCTGATAGAACTGGCCCTTAACAATCTCTCGGGTAAACCCCAGGGCGAGCTCATTAAGGTAGAACACCGCAGTGGGCTACCTCTGCCAGCATGGTTCACGGCGTCTTACATCACCCAAGGTAGCGGGCTGATTGAGGCGGTCGATATTGGTAAAAACTACCCTGAAAAGCTGAAAGCTTACTTGCTGGATGACCCGTCATTAAGCGCCGATCGCGAAAAGCGCTTTTCTGCACAGCTCAAATGGCAATTACCGCTGCAAGCCTTGGAGCTGAGCCTCAAGGGAGAGTCCGGGATGACGCCTTTGGGCGCACGTTATGTGGCGGCAATCATGCAGACAGAAGCCTATAACCGTTCTGTTGACGGCCAGACCATCGTGATACGTGCCTTGGCGTTACTGAGCAGTGCAGAGGCCAAGCCAGATGTCGTGAGCAATATGTTCATCATCGAGCCGTTGAATCTCGAAGGAGGGCCGCATGTCTTGTATCGGCCTCTGTATGAGCAGTCGTTAGTGGAATTTACCTCTCGTACCGCGCTGATGGAGGCCATTGCAACGCCTTCTGAGCTGCAAACCAGTGTTCTGACCTGGCTGACCGATAGCGCCCGCACGATGTACGACAACGGGGGGTTCAAAGAGCCGCATTTCGTACGTTTTAATCTGGAAGATGACTTTGCGGTGACGACGTTTGAGAAGCCTGAACCCGCGACGCTGGCTGTGAATGGTGACGGTAGTGACCTGGCCCAGCATCTGGGTAATGGCCAACTTTTGCCTTACCTGTATCAAATCAATGCGCTAGCGCTGGTGCATCAGGCTGATCGCGATACCGTATCCAACCGAGAAAGCAGATGGCGCCTTTTTCTGGAGGGGGCCAATCTTTTTTTCGATATTTTTATGCTGCCCTATCTTCGTGGGCCGGTGATGCTCACAGCCTGGTTCCTGCTGCTGGTCCAGGCACTCGCCCGGGATGTGCCTGCTTTGAGCAGTGATGACGCGGTAACCCGTGAGCTGGCCGTTGTCGATTTATTACAAAATCTGGCGATGGTTTTGCTTCAAATGAGAGCAATCGCTCCTCCACTAGCAAGCCCGCAAGCAAGGTCGACCCCTTTATTGCGTAAAGCCCCTGTCCCGCGACGTATTTCCAAGGAGTGGCCGCCGCGGCCTCCTGCCACCGTCAAGGACGGTGTCGTGTTCATGCCTGGGGAATGGCAAAAAAAAGCCATTGAAGATCTGGATTTCAGTTTTGCCAGTGCCAACAACCGGCTTACGCCTGATTTGCGCAAAAAACTTGAGGCCCTCGCAGTACCTAAGCCTCAAGCCCTGCCATTGCCCGAACGCTCGGATGCCTTGGCTGGCCTCTATTTAACAGACGGTGGCGGTTATGCCTTTATTGAGGGGGCTTATTACCCCGTGCAGATCGATGCAGGCGAAGTGAGCATTGTGGGCGGGCCAGCGTTGCAATCTGATGCGCAGGGACGCTGGACAGTGGATCTGAAAATGCGCTTGAGGGGTGGCGCTCCGGGTAAGCAGGTAAAAGCTGTGCGTGAGCGCAAGGCCCAGCGTGCGACTGAGCTGGGAGATGAATTGACTGCCTTAAGGGATAAATTCGACAGTGTAAAAACAAAAATTAATGTTTATGAAAATTTAATGAAACTGTTTGAAAGTGATTCGCGAAGAACAGCGGAAGAAGTATTGGATCAGCGTCAAAAGTATGTGGCAGAACTGATGTCAGGTCTGAGTGTTGTGGAATCGTTGTTTGGTGCTATCAAGGAAGTCAAGGAGTTAGGTGTTGTTTTTTCAAATCAGAATATTGTGAATTACATAGGCGAAATTATTAATTTTCTCAGTACTTGTTTGGCGCAGGTCAGTAGGATGCGACCAGTTCTTGATGCTAAGTGGCAGGCTTTGGATTTAAATTACCAAGGGCCTTCTTCTTCCAAAGCCAGTGTGGCGTACGCAAGATTGGTTGTGCATAGAGAATATATGAATGGCATTATTAAGTTTGAAAATCAAAGAATCGAGTGGCTCGAAAAAACAAAAAAATACAGTGATGAGGTAGCTGGGTTTGGAGCGGAGGGCAGAGAAGCGTCAGAGCGCTTGCACGAAAAGCTCGCGAAACAGGAATTAACGCCGTTGCATATCAAACAATTTTTAGTTGCGTCGTTAGTGCGCGTTAGTGTAAATGTTTTTAATAGTGCTCTTACGGTATCGCTGATAAAAATAGCCTCACCACTGCGTGAGTTGATACAGACTCACGATCAACTCAATAAGCTGGATTTTTCTCCCCAAGAGCGCCTGGATGTATTGAACAGTCTGGTAGAACAGTACGGCCATGTACTTGATGGCATTTTAGACTTCAGAGTTGTGCATGCTGAAGAAGTGGAGGCTGAAGCTTTTCAAGCGTTTGTTGATATGGTGGTAGGCGTCTATAAAGACGCAGAGCAGCAACTGGCCAATGAGCTGGAACCCCTTAAAAAGTTAAGTGCAAAGAGTAAAGACAAAAAGCAGTCTTTGTCCTCTCGACCGCAAAAACGTATTTTTAATACGCGCAATAAAGGGCGTTTGATTGGGGATTTGAAACCGCAACAGGCAGGCGCAACGGGTGAGGAAGTAGAAGTCCGTACTGATCAAGATAATGAGCTGCTGTCTACCTATATTAAAAAAGGAGATGAGTGGGACCTTGTCTCTGTCGCCCGTTCTGACGCGCCAATCCTACCGGGTCGTAAATTGCCTGAAATTAAAAAAGAGGCGCTGAAGCTTTATGACATGGCTGATATTCATCTCAAGCGTTCAGAAGGCCTTATTAATAGCGCCAGGTACCCTCAAGAGGCCGAAGAGACGCTGTTACATGTGGCTGAGCGCTTGAGCCAATGCGCTGCCGAACTTGAAGAGGCCAGCAGGGCTGACACTGAAAGCTGGCGCCAACGTGAGGATCTGGAGTTAGTGGGGGGCATGCGAGCCAGAGCGCTGGACATGAAAGCCAAGGCGCATGACTTGCGTGTTCGTTTAAGCCTGAAACTCCCCCCGACCCATGGCACTCTTCAATTCTTGCTTGAAAAGAGGCTGGTGAGTATCACGTTGAATCGTAAGCGTTCGAAGCTTAAACGAGACTTTATTGATGAGTACGCGATCAAGGATGCTGCTGGCAATTTTATCTGGTGCGCGCATTTTCACTATAAAGACGCCACTACGCCCAAAGCGGATTATGCGGTGGCGCACCTCAAGCTCTGGAGCCAGCGAACATCTGATTATTGGTCGCTGAAGGAAAAGGCGAAAAACCAGCACGATGTGGTTGAGGTGCATCGCGGTCAGATCGGCAAGAACCTTGCCGAACAATGGTTTTTGCCGTTAACCACGTAATGACATGAGCTACGGGTTAAATGCCTCAACTGCGTGGCGTGCGCAGTGAGGTATTTTTGCAGAGACCTCTGGCGCAGCTATCCTGCTAGCCGTTAATGTTCGCTTAAAGAAAAACATAGAAAGGGCTGTTGCATGAAGGTGCTTTGGGGGCTGGGGAAGGTGCTGACGTTGTTGTTCTGGGTTGTCGTTGCGATCAACGTTTTCAAACCCTTGAGCAATCCGTTCGACCTGCTGATCAACCTGGCAGGTAGTCTGCTGTTTTTGACTCATTTGCTTGAGCTGCTGCTGTTCAATAGCAGCCTGCAAGGGCGCCCACATCCTTGGCGTGACCGACTCTACATCCTTTTGGTAGGCATCCTGCACGTACAAACTCTCCCTAAATCTTCCGGACAGGGCAACAGTCATGCGTAAGTTATGTTTAATGGCAGCCCTTTGCAGTCCGTTTGCCCATGCCGAGGTGGTGCAGGTCGAGGCTAACTCGATGATGCGTCTGCCCGCGAATGTGGCCGTTCTGACACTCGAAAAACTCGATGTAGCGGACTACGGCACTCTGCTGATTCCGGCGGGTGTCAGTCAGGTCAACATTGATCAACTGCATTTGGGGCATGAGTCACGCATTGTCATCGTGCCGGCCGAGCGTGGGATTGAGCTGCGTGTAGCCAATGCCGAGCTGGGTGAAGGCAGCCAGATCAGCACGCGCGGTGCAGCGGGGACGTTTGAAAAACCGGCCAGACCTGCCCGTGATCTGAGCCTGAGAATCGAAGCGTTGCAGGCCGATCAACTGTCCATTGACGCCCGTGGCGGCACTGGCGCACCGGGTTTTGTCGGGCTTGATGGTGGCAATGGCGCTGAACCGGGTTGCACCTGGGGATCAGCCGGAGCAGGCGCCAATGGTGACGACGGCGGTAATGGGCATCAGGGAGCTGCGGGCGCACAGGTACGGGTCGAACTGCCCCGAGACTTCCCCGATGAGCAGATCAAAGTACTGGTCGACGGCGGTGCAGGCGGCAAACCCGGCGCGGCCGGCCGGGCAGGTGCAGGTGGTAAATCCAAGGGCTGTATTGTTTACCGTACCGATGGCGGCAAATCGGGTCGCCCAGGTCAAACCGGGCAACCGGGTGATGCTGGCCCGGCAGGCGCCGTGACGGTCCAGCGGTTGTAAGAAGCGCCCACTCCTCGCGATTTTTAAACATCAAAAGATCGCGAGGCAAGCTCGCTCCTGTCAAACATGAAATAAGTGATTGATTCTAAAGGCCCTGTAGGAGCGAGCTTGCTCGCGATCTTTTGATCTTTATCTAAGAGCACCCTTCTCCCTAGCCCTCTCCCGAAGGAGAGGGAACCGATTGGGGGGATGCTTACGATATTCGCTGTCCTGTTTGATGCGCGACAGCGCGGCGTCGAAGACGGGGCGGCCACTCCTATCAAACACAAAATAAGTAATTGATTCCTAAGGTCTTGTAGGAGCGAGCTTGTCTCGCGATCTTTTGATCTTGATCTGGCTTTTGATCTTGATCTAAGAGGCCCCGTTAAACCACGCTGGCCGAGCGCAGGTTTTGCGCAGAGGGTAACCCGGCAGGACGCCGGGTTAGCCGTGACACGGCCAGGGATGGCTGATCGCAAGGCCTGTGGTGAGGGCATGCCGAGCCACAGCGAGGCACCGAGGGGTTGGGGCAAAAAGCGTTTGGCCACTTTGCGCTTTTCAAAGTGGCACGGCGTAAGGCCGGAATTCTAAGTGGCCGTTACCGCAGCAACGGATATGTACCCAAGAATCCCGAGGTGGATGGTTTTTACGGCTGCACGCAGCCGATCGCAGCCTTCGTACCTCGTCAGCGACTACAGTAACCTGTTTGCTGCGCGACAGCGCGGCGTCGTAGACGGGGGCGGCAACTCCTACAGTTAGGAGGTAGCGACCCCTTCAAAACATCGGGCGCGCCCCGGCAATCGCCACCAGCGCGAGACCTATTAGCAAGTTGCACCCGACCAGGCGGCGAATCCGCCCCATCACCGCCGCGCCTGCCGCCCATTCCTGAGCCTCAACGGCCTTGCGCAATTCGGGCAGTTGCAGTGATTGAATGCGGATAAACAGGGCGACCATGACGATGTACACGCCCATCATGATCTGCACATAACGGGGCGCCGTTTCGAACCCGCTAAAGCGCATGTGCAGCAGGCCAACACCGCTTATCGGCAAAATAACCACCGCGACCCACACCCAGCCAAAAAAACGTTGAAACACTTCAACCCACAGTTTTAGCCGGGCAGGGCCTTCAAGGGCCGTCATTGCGGCGGGGCGCAGGATCATCCAGGCGAAAAACATCCCGCCCACCCAGATCAGGGCCGCCAGTAAATGCAGGCTGTAAGTAACAGCGAAGGTGGTCATTGGGGTACTCCGTTCGGCGCAGGATCAATTAGCGGGGTATGATAGCGGCCATTCGAACCACTGAAAATTTATCCAGCGTTTCTTGCGCCCGAAGAACCATGATTAGTACCGAACTCAAATCCCAGATCCAGGGCGCTTATTCGCGTTTTCTCGAAGCCAAGAGCCTCAAGCCGCGCTATGGCCAGCGTCTGATGATTGCTGAAGTCGCCAAAGTGCTGGGCGATATCGATACCGACGAAGAAAACCATCGTACCGGCGACCCGGCGGTGGTTGCCGTTGAAGCGGGCACCGGTACCGGTAAAACCGTGGCTTACAGCATGGCCGCCATTCCGACCGCCAAGGCTGCGGGCAAGCGCCTGGTGATTGCCACGGCAACTGTCGCCCTGCAGGAGCAGATTGTCTACAAAGACCTCCCGGATCTGATGCGCAACAGCGGGCTGAATTTCAGCTTTGCGCTGGCCAAGGGTCGTGGGCGTTACATGTGCCTGTCCAAACTCGACATGCTGCTGCAAGAAGGCCACGCGCAAACCGCGACCGCGCAGCTGTTTGAAGAGGAAGGCTTCAAGATTGAAGTCGACGAAGCCAGCCAAAAACTGTTTACCAGCATGATCGAAAAGCTGGCCGGCAATAAATGGGACGGTGACCGCGACAGCTGGCCCCAGGCGCTGGAAGACCAGGACTGGGCGCGCCTGACCACGGATCACAGCCAGTGCACCAGCCGCCATTGCCCGAACTTCGGTCAGTGCGCCTTTTACAAGGCCCGCGAAGGCATGGGCAAGGTTGATGTGATCGTCACCAACCACGACATGGTGCTGGCTGACCTGGCGTTGGGCGGTGGCGCGGTTTTGCCTGACCCGCGTGACACGCTCTATGTGTTCGACGAAGGTCACCACCTGCCAGACAAAGCCATCGGTCACTTTGCCCACTACACCCGTTTGCGCTCGACCGCTGACTGGCTGGAGCAAACCGGCAAAAACCTCACCAAACTGCTCGCTCAGCATCCGTTGCCGGGCGACTTGGGGCGTTTGCTGGAGCAAGTGCCGGAGCTGACCAAAGAGATCAAGGCCCAGCAACAATTCATGTTCAGCGCCTGTGAGCAAATCGCTGACTTCAAGGTCGGCGAAGAGCCAGAAGGCCGTGAACGCCCGCGCCACCGGTTTGTGGGTGGCGTGATCCCTGATCACCTGCGTGAAATGGGCATTGAACTGAAGAAGGGCTTTTCACGCCTGACCGACGTGTTCACCCGTTTGACCGACCTGCTCAAGGACGGCATGGAAGGGGAGGTCAACATCGGCATCTCCAGCCAGCAGGCCGAGGAGTGGTACCCGTTGTTCGGCAGCCTGCTGTCGCGGGCTCAGGGCAACTGGGAGTTGTGGACGGCCTTTACCACTGAAGACCCTGAAGACAACCCGCCCATGGCGCGCTGGCTGACCCTGGCTGAAAGTGGTTCGCTGTTCGACATCGAGGTTAACGCCAGCCCGATTTTGGCGGCCGAGATGCTGCGTCGTAACCTGTGGAACGTGGCCTACGGTGCTCTGGTGACCTCGGCGACGCTGACCGCACTGGGCACGTTTGATCGCTTCCGCATGCGCGCCGGTCTGCCGAAAACCGCAGTCACAGCGATTGTGCCGAGCCCGTTCCATCACGCTGATGCGGGGGTGCTGCGTGTACCGGACCTCAAGGCTGACCCGCGCGATGCGACTGCGCACACAGCGGCGATCATTCGTGATCTGCCGGGGCTGGTAGAAGGTTCGCGCGGCACGTTGGTGCTGTTCTCTTCACGCAAGCAAATGCAGGACGTTTTCGACGGCCTGGAGCGTGACTGGCGCAAGCAAGTGTTTATCCAGGGCAACTTGTCCAAGCAAGAGACCCTGAATAAACACAAGGCGCGGGTGGATGGCGGTGACTCCAGCGTGTTGTTCGGCCTGGCCAGTTTTGCCGAGGGTGTGGACTTGCCCGGTGCTTATTGCGAGCACGTGGTCATCGCCAAAATCCCCTTCTCGGTGCCCGATGATCCCGTTGAAGCGGCCTTGGCAGAATGGATCGAAGCCCGTGGCGGTAATCCCTTCATGGAGATTTCAGTGCCCGATGCATCGCTCAAGCTGGTACAGGCCTGCGGGCGTTTGCTGCGTACCGAACAGGACCGCGGCACCATCACATTGCTCGATCGGCGGCTGGTGACCCAGCGCTATGGCAAGGCGATTCTGAATGCCTTGCCGCCGTTTCGACGCGAAATTTCATAAGTGCAAGCCGGCGTCCATGCCGGCCTTGCTGTCGTCTATGCTGTGAGCTTCAAAGCCTCACAGGCCGTATTTGGCCGTTAGGGAGAACCAGATTCATATGATTCGCCGTTCACTGTCTGCAGCTTTTGCGTTGCTGGTCACGACCCCGCTGTTGGCGGCGCCTGCCGGTCAACAAACCCTGTTCAATTTCGTTCGCCCGGCCGATGTGGTGCAAGTGGCGACCGTGGATGCGAACTTGCCGCAGTACAACGCAGAGCAAACGGCGGAAGGTGAAGTACTGCGTCGTGTGACCTTTAACCCGGCCGCAGCCCCCAGCTTGCGCCTGACCCCGCAAGCCGGTGTGTGGGACTGGTCGCAATCGGGAATGATGACCCTGCGTATTCAAAACGCCATGAACTGGGCCCTCACGCTCGATGTGACGGTGCAAAGCAAGGACGGCAAGACCCTCACCAGCCGTGTTGACCTGCCGGCCGGCCCTGCGCAAACCCTGTTGCTGCCGTTGCAGGCCAACTCTCCCCGCAGCCAGGGCATGCGCGCAGGCCCGCCGATGCCAATGACTATCGAGGGGCAACGCAGTTTGCTGGCCAGCAGCCAGGGCGAAATTGACCGCAGCCAAGTGATCTCGGTGACGTTGTCGATTCCGCAGCCCAATGCCGCGCAAAGCATCCTTCTTGAGCGCTTCGGTGTGCAGGACGGCGCGGGTGTGATCAAGACCGTTTATGGCTCGATTGTCGATGGCTACGGTCAGTCCACTCGGGCCAAATGGCCAGAGCGTGTGTCCAGCGATGAGCAACTCAAAGCCTCAGCAGCCAAAGAGCAGCAACAGCTCAAAGGCTGGCTGGCGGCGCGCAGCGGGCTGGATCAGTACGGCGGGTTGCTCAAAGGCCCGGCGTTTGACGCGTCGGGGTTTTTCCGCACAGAAAAGCGTAATGGTCGCTGGTACCTGGTGACCCCTGAAGGTCATCCGTTTTACTCGTTGGGCCTGAACGCCGTGACCGCTGAGGACAGCCAGACCTACGTGACTGGGCGTGAGTGGATGTTTACCGATTTGCCCAAGCCCGGTGCACCTTTGGCCGGTTATTACGGGACTTCGGATCATGACAGCAACAACGGCTCCTCCCAGGGGCGGGCGTTTGATTCGGGGCGCTGGTACAACTTCTACGCGGCCAACTTGCAGCGCCTCTACGGTGAGCCGTGTGCGGTCGGTAAAACCGAGCCGGGCGCCGATCCCGCAATTCCTTGTGCCCCTGAAGCCTTTGATGCCAAGCGTTGGCAGGCTCACACCCTGGATCGCCTGCAAGCCTGGGGTTTTAACACGATTGGTAACTGGAGCGACCCGGCGCTGGGCCTTAACGACCGCGTGCCTTACACCTTGCCGTTGTCGATTGTGGGTGATTACAACAGCATCAGTACCGGCACCGATTGGTGGGGCGGCATGCCCGATCCGTTTGACCCGCGCTTTGCCATGGCCACCGAACGCGCAGTGGCGATTGCCGCCCGTGATCACCGTGATGACCCGTGGCTGATCGGCTACTTTGCCGATAACGAACTGGCGTGGGCTGGCGGCGGTGACGACCCTCAGTCACGTTTTGGTCTGGCGTTGGGCACCTTGCGCATGACCACGGATGCGCCGGCCAAGCGTGCGTTCCTCAAGCAACTGCGCGACAAATACCGTAACCAGCAAGGCCTGTCCAAAGCATGGGGTGTTGATATCCCTGCGTGGGAGTTGATGGAAGACCCGGGGTTCAAAGGCCCGCTGCCGAACGCAGAGCATCCGGAAATTGAAGCGGATTACACCTACTTCCAGAAAGTCTTTGCCGATGCTTACTTCAAAACCATTTCCGATTCGCTGAAATGGCATGCGCCGAATCACTTGTTGCTGGGCGGGCGCTTTGCGGTGAGTACCCCTGAGGCCGTTGCGTCGTGCGCGCAGTATTGCGACGTGCTGAGCTTCAACTTCTACACCCTGCAACCGCAGGACGGTTATGACTTCGCCAAGCTGCGTGAACTGAACAAGCCGGTGATGATTACCGAGTTCAACTTCGGCTCCCGCGACCGTGGCCCGTTCTGGGGTGGCGTGACTGAAGTGGCCAGCGAAGAAGCGCGTGGCCCGGCGTATGCGAAGTTCATTAAGCAGGCCGTCGCCGAACCGTCGATTGTCGGGGTTCACTGGTTCCAGTACCTGGACCAGCCGGTAACCGGTCGCTTGCTTGATGGTGAAAACGGCCACTTCGGCATGATCGGCATCACCGACCTGCCGTTCACCGGTTTTGTCGACAGCGTGCGCAAGACCAACTTGCAAGCACTTGACCAGTTGGGCCAGGAGGCGGCTAAAGCCCAGGTTGACGCCGACAAAACCCTCAAAGCTCCGGTGCAAACCCCACAAGACGCCAACGGCGGCCGCTCTGGTGCGGGCCATGCAGGCGGGCATTCGGGCAAAGGTCACTGATATTTCTGATTAGCGGCGATACATTTTGTCGCACCAGGGGGCTTTGAGCTTCACTTCTTGGCGTCGGCGACTAAGGTTTGCGTTCCAATTGAAGGGAATCAAACCAATGGACGCAAAAGGATCGTGTGACAGTCGGTTTGCTGCGGTGCAGCAAGCCTTCGAAGAAATCTTTGATGACCCCCAGGAGCGCGGTGCTGGGCTGTGCATCCAGGTCGGCGGCGAGACGGTAGTCGACCTGTGGGCGGGCGTGGCGGATTTAGAAAGGACCAAGCCCTGGAACCGGGACACGCTGGTCAATACCTACTGCGCGATAAAACCTTTCACTGCGGTAGCCACCTTGATGTTGGTGGAAGAGGGCAAGCTGGCGCTTGATCAGCCAATTTGCCATTACTGGCCCGAGTTTGCCCAGGGCGGCAAGGATCAGGTCACCTTGCGCCAAGTGTTGTCGCATACCTCCGGGACCCCTGCCTTGCGTTTGCCGAGTCGCACGCCCGAGATGTATGACTGGGATGAGATGGTCAAAAAAACAGCCGCAGAGCCATTATGGTGGCAGCCCGGTACAGAACTTGGGTACGGCGCCACGACTTACGGGTGGATTCTCGGTGAATTGATCCGTCGGGTTGATGGCCGGGAGCCCTGCCGGTTTATTCGCGAGCGCATTACCGAGCCCAATGGATTGGAAGTACAACTGGGAGTGGCTGAACAGGACTTTCACAGAATCGCCCACTTTGGCCGGGCTGAAGGGCGTGAAGGTGACAGCTTTGCGATAGCTTTGCGGCATGTGATGTCCAAACAACCCGAGCACGTAGCGACACTGGCATTTACCAACCCTGCTGTAGGCCCCAAACAAACCACGGATCCTCGCTGGTGGTCTTACCGTCAACCGGGTGTGAACGGCCATGGCACGGCTCACGGTCTGGCCGGTTTTTACAGTGCGCTGCTCGGTGGGCGTCTGATTGGCCCTGAACTGCTCAGCGAGTTCACCCGCGAGCACAGCAACAGCATGGATCGCGTGTTATTGCGCCCGATGCGCTATGGGTTGGGCTGCATGTTGGAGCAGCAAGCTGACCAGGCCGCGTCCAAGTGCATGGGCCCCAATACCTTTGGGCATGTCGGGTTGGGTGGCCCCGTCAGTTTTGCAGACCCGGAGCGGGATGTGAGCTTTGGTTTTGTGACCACAACCATTGGTAGTCATGTTCTGCTGGATCCGCGTGTCCGCAAGCTTGCCACGTTGGCCTACGCCGCACTTTAACGTTCTCGGGCGGCCTGATAAGTGCTTCAGATTGCGATCTTCAACCCCGTGAAGATCGCAGTCTCTTGCAGCGTTCGACCAGGCCGCTGCCCCGGACTTTTTCACAAAAAATCCATCTCACGCCTGATACCCTGCGCACCTCGATGAAAATGCCCAGAAATTGTGCGTTCTGACCGGCTTGCTCTGTTTCAAAATCCTACCGGTACTGGAACAATGCACGCCTTGTAGAGCCATGCTTGATCCAGGAGGTAGGGGTGCACATTCAAGGGTTTCACGACCTTAAGTTCGAAGCCGTGCGTGAGGCGTTTGCTGATTTGTTTAACGATCCGCAAGAGCGCGGAGCAGCACTGTGCATCCAGATCGCGGGCGAAACAGTGCTCGATCTGTGGGCCGGTACGGCTGACAAAGACGGCGAGCAGGCTTGGCACACAGATACCATCGTCAATCTGTTTTCGTGCACCAAGACCTTTACCGCAGTGACGGCCTTGCAACTGGTCGAAGAGGGCAAGCTGGCACTGGATGTTCCCGTTGCTCGCGATTGGCCTGAGTTTGCAGCGGCTGGCAAAGAGTCCATCACCCTTCGCCAGTTGTTGAGCCACCGTGCGGGTTTGCCTGCGCTGCGTGAATTACTGCCGGCTAGCGCGTTGTATGAATGGCAAACCATGGTCGATGCATTGGCCGCAGAGGCGCCATGGTGGACACCGGGCGAAGGTCACGGGTACGCCGCGATTACCTACGGCTGGTTGCTGGGTGAGCTGATTCGTCGTGCAGACGGTCGCAGTCCCGGGCAGTCGATTGTGGCCCGCACGGCCAGGCCATTGGGGCTGGACTTTCATGTCGGGCTGGCAGATGAAGAGTTTTACCGTGTTGCGCATGTTGCCCGCACCAAGGGCAACATGGGTGATGAAGCGGCCCAACGGATGTTGAAAGCGATGATGAATGCTCCGTCTTCCATGACGACACGGGCATTTACCAATCCGCCGTCTATTATGACCAGCACCAATAAGCCGGAGTGGCGTCGTATGGAACAGCCCGCAGCGAATGGTCATGGTAATGCGCGAAGTTTGGCCGGCTTTTATAGCGGGTTGTTGGAGGGGACATTGCTGGAAGCCGAAATGCTTGAGCAACTGACCCGTGAACACAGTCTGGGCGAGGATAAAACCTTGCTCACCCGGACGCGTTTCGGGCTGGGCTGCATGCTGGATCAACCGGGCGTACCCAATGCCACGTTTGGCCTTGGGCCAAAGGCGTTCGGTCACCCTGGAGCAGGTGGTTCAATTGGCTTTGCCGACCCTGAACGCGAGGTTGCATTCGGGTTTGTGACTAATTCACTGGGGCCTTATGTATTGATGGACCCACGCGCGCAAAAGTTGGTGAAAGTATTGGCACAGTGTTTATAACCGGGTTTTTATAAACCGTAGGTCGGAACGCGATAGCTTTTATGTGTTCAATACGTTTTTTTATATGGGCGTAGTGCCTTTTATTTTTAATTCATTGTGTGGATATTCAATGTCATCTAATAAGACTCTCGCTCTGGCTCTTTGCCTGGCTATTACCGGTTGCGCACAAACTCCACAGAATGACGCCGAAGGTGGCCACAAATGGTGGCAGTTCGGGTCGTCTGATCAGGCTTCGACCGCCGGGGACAAAACTGCCGGCGCTTCAGCCAAACCAACGAACACGCCAACAGCCAAAACCGCTGCTGCCCCAGCCCCTGCAGCGGCGCCTGCGCCAGTAGCCGCCGCAGCCAGCACGAGCAAAGACAGCGGTTCTAGCTGGTGGCCTTTTGGTGGTGGCGACACGGCCAAAAAAGACGCCCCGGCTGATAAAGCACCGGTGGTTGCCAAGGTAGCCTCGGCGCCTGCCGCGCCAAGCACGTCGAAAAACTGGTGGTGGCCGTTTGGTGGTGATGACAAAGCCACCAAAGCCGCACCTATTGGCGTGATACCGATGCCGGATCCGAAAATCACCCAAGCCTGGCTGGACGAGTACGAGCCGCGCCTGCGTGTTGCCATCAAAGACTCTAACTTGCAGTTGGAGCGTCGCGAGAACTTGATCGTGATCGTCGCCGCTGCTGACAGCGCGTTCAAACCTACGCGTCCGGATTTGCTGATGCCGTCCATGCTCGGCCCGTTCACCCGTGTGGCCAAAGTGGTCGAAGGCGATCCTAAAACCGCTGTACTGGTACTCGGTCATGCCGACGCTTCGGGCACCATGGCAGCCAATACCCGCTTGAGCCTGGACCGCGCCAAATCGGTGGCTGCGATCTTCCGCATGAGCGGTCTGCAAGGTAACCGTTTAACCCTGCGTGGCATGGGCTCTGTCATGCCGCGTGCGGCGAACGACAGTAACGAAGGCCGTGCATTGAACCGCCGCGTAGAAATCATGATGACCCCGCAAGCCACCATGTTGGCGCTGGTCAGCAAATACAGCCAACCGGTACTAACCCCTGAAGAGCTGGTTGCCGCTCAACCGGCCGTAGCGCCTTCGACGCTGGCCAAGACAGGTTCTGTGTCGACCACCAAGAAAGCAGCACACGCCAAGAAAGCCGCACCGGCTAAAAAAGCTGCCCCGGCCAAAAAACCGGTAGTGGCCAAAGCCGCAGCGGACAAAAAAGTCGCTGCCAACGATCAGAACAAGAACTGATTGTTTTAGGGAAGGATTGCCCTCATGACCCAAGCGCTGGCCGATATGCGCCGCGATTACACCCGTGACGGGCTGGCCGAGGCGCACGCCCCGGCCGAGCCTTTTGCGCTGTTTCATCAGTGGTTCAATGACGCGGTAAAGACCGAGCAACCGCCGGTTGAGGCCAATGCCATGACCCTGGCCACGGTGGACGCCGAAGGGCGTCCGCATTGCCGGGTCCTCTTGCTCAAAGGGCTGGATGAACAGGGTTTTACCTTTTTCACCAACTACACCAGCGCCAAGGGTGAGCAGTTGGCAGCGCGTCCTTTTGCCGCCATGACGTTCTTTTGGCCCACCCTGGAGCGGCAAGTGCGCATCGAAGGCCAAGTGGTCAAGGTGACACCGCAAGAGTCCGACGCTTACTATCAGGTGCGCCCCTTGGGTAGCCGGATCGGGGCCTGGGCATCACCGCAAAGCCAGGTGATTGCAGACCGTGAGGCGTTGACCACACTACTGGCGGCCACTCAGGCACGTTTTAGTGACACGCAGCCGCATTGCCCGGAACACTGGGGCGGTTATCGTTTACTGCCACAGCGTATTGAGTTTTGGCAGGGGCGCCCGAGCCGCTTGCATGACCGGCTCAACTATCGCCGTGAGGGCGCTGCGTGGGTACGTGAGCGACTGGCGCCTTGAAAACCTTATAAACAACGGTAGCGTGCGAGTCAAAACGGCTATTTCGCGCTACCCTTGTGGTTAGTTTACAAGCGCCTGTCGCCCACGCTGTGTCTGTACAGGCGCTGAATAAAGACCACATTGTCTGCGCTGCGCGGTGACAGGCACCCGGTTGCAGAGTTTAATGAATCCCTGATCTTTTGGAGTTGATCCTATGCGTAAGACCGCACTGTTAGTTGCAGCTTTTTCGACCATGACAGTTCTGTTGAGCGGCTGTGCCTCGAACTTGACCGGTGACACCTATTCGCGTGATGAAGCGCGTCGCGTACAGACCGTACGTACCGGCACTATCGTTGCCCTGCGCCCTGTACAAATCGAAGGTACCAAAACCCCAATCGGCGCCGCCACAGGTGCTGTGATCGGCGGCGTTGGCGGCAGCGCCATCGGCGGCGGCCGTGGCAGTATCGTGACTGCAGTGATCGGCGCAGTAGCCGGTGGCCTGCTGGGTTCGGCTGCTGAGTCGGGCCTGACCAAGACCCAAGGTGTTGAAATCACCGTTCGTGAAGACGACGGCAGCACCCGTGCTTATGTTCAACAGGTTGAGCCGAACCAGGTATTCCGTACCGGTGAGCGCGTACGCATCATGACGGTTGACGGCACCAGCCGCGTGACCCAATAAGCTGTAGCTGGGCACTAAAATAAAACCCCGGCCAGTGTGAACTGGCCGGGGTTTTTTTATGCGCGGGTGCAGCCAGCCGGGTTGGCTCAGGACGAGCGTCTGAACGCCTGTTCGGCACCTGACAGCGATATGGCGATGCGATCCAGCAGCCTTTCGGCCGAATACTTGGGAGCGATACTGCACACCACGACGACAGCCAACCCCAGCGCCAGTGCCGGGCGAGGTATTTTGCCGATGTTGGACTGGCTCAGCATGAGCAGAAAAATGAATGCGGCGATCGTGCCTACCAACGCGCCCGCGATGGCTTCTGACAAGGGATGGATGGTCAGGGCGATGTAGTTGATGCTGAACCACCAGGTCAGTATTACCCCGACCCCGAAGGCCGGCCAGCGCAAACGAGGGTTAATTTGCTGGCACAACAGGCTCAACATCACGGTGAACACCAGACAGGTATTGGTCGCATGCCCGCTGAACACCGCAATGTCGAGGCTGTGCAAGCCAATTCCCCAGCCCTTGAACAGGATTTTGGTCACGCCCACGATGAAGTAGGCAGACAGCAGTACACCCAGCCACAACACCGCGATTTTTTTAGAGGCCGCAGCCCACAGCCAGGCTGCGATGACCAAGGCTGCCGGGAACATCACACTGATGCCCCCGTACTGCACAAATTGAAGTTTTGCGTCCACATTTCCCTCGTTGGGCGACAAAAAACCATCAGGGGCAACACCGGTTAACGATGCTGCCCCTGTGAGAATCCCTGTTGATGTTGAGTTACGCGTCTGCCTGTTTACGGCTGAAGATGGCGGTAACAGCGTAGCCAATAAGGGCCGCGAGGATTGAGCCGGTCAAGATCCCCATGCGGTCCATGCCGACGTACTCACTGCTGCCGGGCACAAATGCCAGTGAGCCAACGAACAGGCTCATGGTGAAGCCGATGCCACAGAGAATTGCCACCCCAAACACCTGGCCCCAGTTGGCACCTGCCGGCAATGCTGCCAAGCCTGCTTTGATAGCGATCCAGGTCAGACCAAACACACCCACGGTTTTGCCGATCAGCAAGCCAGCGGCAATGCCCAGCGGCACGTGGTGAGTGAAGCTGTGCAGATTGACACCGGCCAGCGATACGCCCGCGTTGGCGAAGGCAAACAGCGGCAGAATCCCGTAGGACACCCAGGGGTGCAGGGCGTGCTCAATCGTCAGCAACGGCGAAGTTTCGGCGTTTTTGGTACGCAGCGGGATGCAGAACGCCAAGGTTACGCCTGCCAGCGTGGCATGCACGCCGCTTTTGAGCACGCAGACCCACAGGATCAGGCCGATGATCATATATGGCGCGATCTTGATCACGCCCATGCGGTTCATCACGATCAGGGCAATCAGGCAGGCCGCTGCCAGCAGCAACGACACGCCGGAGAGTTCGCTGGAGTAGAACACCGCAATAACGATGATGGCTCCCAGATCGTCGATGATCGCCAGGGTCATCAGGAACAATTTGAGTGAAACCGGTACACGCTTGCCCAGCAAAGCCAATACGCCGAGGGCGAAGGCAATGTCGGTGGCCATGGGGATCGCCCAGCCATCGAGCGCATCGGGGTAGTCTTTGTTGAGGAACCAGTAAATCAGTGCCGGCACTACCATCCCGCCAATGGCCGCTGCGCCAGGCAGTACGACCTGGGAGGGTTTGGACAGGTGGCCTTCAAGCAGCTCGCGCTTGACCTCCAGACCAATCAGCAGAAAAAACAACGCCATAAGGCCGTCGTTGATCCACAGCAGTGAAGGTTTGGCGATTTGCAGGGCACCGATCTGCACGGCCACAGGCACATCAAGAAATGCCGTGTAGTAGTGCGAAAGCGGTGAGTTATTGATGATTAACGCCAGAGCCGCAGCTGCAATCAACAGCAGACCGCTGGCAGCTTCCATCTGAAAGAAACGAGTGAAAGTGCTACGCAGAGGCAAGGTGGCTCTCCAACGAATGGTTATTAGGTGCGACACCCTAACCTGTGCGGATAGTTGTTAAAACAAAAACTATATTCTTTTTTGTTATAAGCAACGTATTGATCCCACACCGTCTACGAGACTATCAGCTATGTATCTAAATAAGTCGGGAAACAGCGAAATACGCCGTGGGAAAGGTCTTGCTGGAGCGAGGCAAACTCGCTCCAGCAAGGGCGATATTAAGCCTCGATACCGAGGATATCGCGTGCCACTGCTTCAGCGATGCGGATGCCGTCAACACCGGCAGACATGATGCCGCCTGCATAGCCAGCGCCTTCACCGGCCGGGAACAGACCTTTGACGTTCAGGCTTTGCATCGACGCGTCGCGAGTGATGCGCAACGGCGACGAGGTGCGGGTTTCGATGCCGGTCAGAACCGCGTCGTGCATCGAGAAGCCGCGAATTTGTTTCTCGAACGCTGGCAGTGCTTCGCGGATCGCTTCAATGGCGTAGGCAGGCAGGGCCAAGGCCAGATCACCCAGGGAAATCCCCGGCTTGTAGGACGGCTCTACGCTGCCCAGCTCAGTGGACGGCTTGCCGGCAATGAAGTCGCCCACCAACTGCGCCGGGGCTTCGTAGTTGCTGCCGCCCAGCACGTAGGCGTGGGCTTCGAGGCGCTCTTGCAGCTCGATACCGGCCAAAGGCCCGCCCGGGTAGTCTTCTGGCGTAATGCCGACAACGATGCCGGAGTTGGCGTTGCGCTCGTTACGTGAGTATTGGCTCATGCCGTTGGTAACCACGCGGCCTGGCTCGCTGGTCGCGGCCACAACGGTTCCGCCTGGGCACATGCAGAAGCTGTACACCGACCGACCATTTTTGGCGTGGTGCACCAGTTTGTAGTCGGCGGCGCCGAGTTTAGGGTGACCGGCATATTTGCCCAGACGTGCGCTGTCGATCAGCGATTGCGGGTGTTCAATACGAAAACCCACCGAGAAAGGCTTGGCTTCCATGTACACGCCACGGCCGTGGAGCATGCGGAAGGTGTCGCGGGCGCTGTGGCCCAGGGCCATGATCACGTGACGGGCCTTCAATTGCTCGCCGTCAGCCAGCACCACGCCTGTCAGTTGGCCGTCTTCAATCAGCACGTCAGTCACGCGCTGTTGGAAACGCACTTCGCCGCCCAGCGCGATGATCTGCTGGCGCATATTTTCAACCACGCCGGTCAAACGGAAGGTACCGATGTGCGGTTTGCTGACGTAGAGGATCTCTTCGGGAGCACCGGCTTTGACAAACTCGTGCAGCACTTTGCGGCCGTGGTGTTTCGGGTCTTTGATCTGGCTGTAAAGCTTGCCGTCAGAGAATGTCCCGGCGCCACCTTCACCGAACTGCACGTTGGACTCGGGGTTCAGGACATTTTTACGCCACAGGCCCCAAGTGTCTTTGGTGCGCTGGCGCACTTCGGTGCCGCGCTCAAGAATGATCGGCTTGAAGCCCATTTGGGCCAGCAGCAGACCGGCAAAAATCCCGCAGGGGCCAAAGCCCACCACAATCGGGCGCTCGCTCAAATCCTGCGGCGCCTGGCCAACCACTTTGTAGCTGACATCCGGTGCAGGGTTGACGTTACGGTCGTCAGCGAAGGTGTGCAGCAACGCCGCTTCATCCCGCACGCTCAGGTCGATGGTGTAGATGAAGCACAATTCGGAGGTTTTTTTACGCGCGTCGTAACTGCGCTTGAACAAGGTGAAATCGAGCAAGTCATCGCTGGCGATGCCCAGGCGCTGCACGATGGCAGTGCGCAGGTCTTCTTCGGGATGGTCGATCGGCAACTTGAGTTCGGTGATTCGTAACATGACGGTGTCCAGTGTCGGGGCCAGGTAAACCCCGGCAGCCTTATGCGAACCGGGGATTATAGGCGGCTTCGAACCGTTGGGTCAGGTTAAAACAGCAATCTGTGGTTACAGTTGTCGGTTAGTCGTTACGCGCGCCACCAAAATAACCGCAACCGCGCTGAACCTGGCCATTGACCCGCAGTTCAGCCGAAAGGTGTTGCACGCTGCCGTTGACGCTGTCGGTGCAGCGCTGCGGGGCGACCCAGAGCTCAATGCGCTGATTATTGGCCTCTGTGGACAGTGAGAAGCGGCTGTCACCGATCTGCTCTTCAACGTAAGGCAGCGCCAGATCTTGTTGGCCTTCGCGTTTGAGGATCAGACCTTTACCGCCTGCTTGTACTTCCCAGGCAGGCCCGTTGCCGTTGGCGTGCACCGTTTGTTGCTTGAAGTTGGGGTCTTGGCAGGCCGCGCTGCTGCGCTCAAGGCGGTACACCTGTTGCAGCTTGACCTCGCCTTGCTCACCCGCGGTTTTGGCGCTGACGAAACTGCCACGAATATCGGCGAACAGCTTGCCAGGTTTGACGGGCATGTCGGTTGCGTCCTGGACCAGTGTGGTGCTGGCGCCATCACTGACCACATAGTGCTGTTGGCCAACGCAGGGTTGGAAAACCAGTTGGCCGTTGTCTGACACCAGTTCGCCCTGAAGGCGAGTCAGGCCGGCGTTGCTATCAACGGGTTTGCTGTTCAGCAACTGGCAGCCGGCAAAGACGGGCAACAGGGCGACTAAAACTAAGGAACGGGCAGCGCGCATCATTCGGACTCCTGACTAATGCCGTCACGTTACTTAGGCTCGCCGTGCATCACAAGCCCGTCCCCTCAAATCTGACAATGTGCTTTAGCCCACCTGATAGGTCTGTCCGGTGTGCAGGCCTTCGACACTTTTGGCGTAAGCCAGCGCCACATCGGCGGCTGCTACCGGCTTGAAGCCACGGAAGTAGGGCGCGTATTTGTCCATCGCCTCTGCCAGCACCGTAGGGCTGACGGAGTTCACCCGCAGCCCGCGTGGCAGTTCAATCGCCGCTGCCCGGACAAAACCGTCGAGCGCAGCGTTGACCAATGCCGCCGAACTGCCGGTGCGAATCGGCTCGCGGTTGATCACCCCGCTGGTGAACGTGAATGAAGCATTGTCGTTGGCGTACTCGCGGCCGATCAGCAGCAGGTTGACCTGGCCCATCAGCTTGTCCTGCAAACCCAGGGCGAAGTCTTTTTCGGTCATGTCGGCCAACGGCACGAAGTTGACATTACCTGCGGCGCAGACCAGCGCGTCGAAGCGTCCTGTTTGTTCGAACAAGGCGCGAATGGAGGCGCTGTCGCTGATGTCGACCTGAAAATCGCCGCTATTGCGGCCAATACGCACGATTTCATGGCGCGCCGATAACTCGCGATCAATAGCAGAACCTATGGTGCCGTTAGCGCCGATCAGCAGGATTTTCATCGGGTATTCCTTGAGTGAGGAGGTGTGGGGTCAGTCTAGTAGTGGATTTTGGTGGCGATAAGCGCACTAATAGGCAACCTTTGGTTTTCATATGGAAACAATCCATGAGCGAGATGGATGATCTGGCGGCGTTTGCAGTGTTGGTCAATGCGGGGAGTTTTACCTTGGCCGCTCAGCAGTTGGGCTGCAGCAAAGGGCAGTTATCCAAACGCATCAGCCAGTTGGAGGCCCAGTTCTCGGTCGTGCTGCTGCATCGCACCACGCGGCGTTTGAGCCTTACGGCGGCGGGGGCTGCGTTATTACCCCAGGCCCAGGCACTGGTGCTGCAGGTTGAACGGGCGCATCAGGCGCTGGCGCGGCTTAAGGACGACATGGCGGGCCCGGTGCGGTTGACGGTGCCGGTGTCGCTGGGTGAAACCTTTTTTGACGCGTTGTTGCTGGAATTTTCCCGCGACTATCCCTTGGTCCAGATCGAGCTGGAGTTGAGCAACAGCTACCGCGACCTGGCCCGAGAAGGGTTTGATTTGGCGATTCGCTCTCAAGTGGGTAGCCATGAGCGGCTGGTGGCCAAGTCGGTGCTGAGTTGGCACGAAATGACCTGCGCTAGCCCGGCGTACCTTGAACAGTACGGCGAACCGACCACTCCGGCGCAATTGGCTGAGCATCGTTGTTTGCTTAATAGCCATTACACCGGCCGCGAAGAATGGCAGTACCACCAGCAGCATGAACTGTATCGTGTTCGGGTTTCGGGGCCTTTTGCCAGTAATCACTACAGCTTGCTGAAAAAAGCGGCGGTGATAGGCGCCGGTATTGCGCGGTTGCCGTCTTACATGCTCCACGCCGAATTGGCTGACGGGCGATTACGCGGGGTACTGCTCAATTATCAGACCCGCAGCAACCCGATGTACCTGGTGCATCCCTACGAAGGTGGATTGCCCAAGCGCACGCAAGTTTTGGCGGATTACCTGATGCAGTGGTTTCAGCGTAGCGTGCTGCAGCCCAATCCCCTGTAGCAGTTGCCGAGTTTTACGAGGCTACGTCCGATTGCGAAGCGATCGTAAATACTCAATGCAAGGTTGAACGGACACACCGCGGAGCATGGTTTTGCGACTGCTGCGCAGCCGGACGTAGCCTCGCGGTGCTCGTCAACGACTACAGGGGTGGTGTGATCTTGTAGTCGCTGACGAGGCACGAGGCTGCGATGCGAGCCGTAGGGCCGCCACGATTTGCAGCCAACTCCCCCGTAGCAGTTGCCGAGTTTTACGAGGCTACGTCCGATTGCGAAGCGATCGTAAATGCTCAATGCAAGGTTGAGCTGACACACCGCAGAGCATGGTTTTGCGACTGCTGCGCAGCCGAACGTAGCCTCGCGGTGCTCGTCAACGACTACAGGGGTGGTGTGATCTTGTAGTCGCTGACGAGGCACGAGGCTGCGATGCGGGCCGTAGGGCCGCCACGATTTGCAGCCAACGCCCCCGTAGCAGTTGCCGAGTTTTACGAGGCTACGTCCGATTGCGAAGCGATCGTAAATGCTCAATGCAAAGTTGAGCTGATACACCGCAGAGCATGGTTTTGCGACTGCTGCGCAGCCGAACGTAGCCTCGCGGTGCTCGTCAACGACTACAGGGGTGGTGTGATCTTGTAGTCGCTGACGAGGCACGAGGCTGCGATGCGGGCCGTAGGGCCGCCACGATTTGCAGCCAAATCCCCCGTAGCAAGGTTGAACTGACGTACTACGACTGCTGCGCAGCCGGACGTAGCCTCGCGGTGCTCGACAACGGCTACAGGGGTGGTGTGATCTTGTATTCGCTGACGAGGCATGAGGCTGCGATGCGGGCCGTAGGACCGCCGCAATCTGCGACCTAATCCCCCGTAGCAAGGTTGTACTGACGTACTACGACTGCTGCTCAGCCGGACGTAGCCTCGCGGTGCTCGTCAACTGCTACAAGGAGGGCGGTGCGATCTTGTAGTCGCTGACGAGGCACGAGGCTGCGATGCGGGCCGCAGGATCGCCACGATTTGCAGCCAACGCCCCCGTAGCAGTTGCCGAGTTTTACGAGGCTACGTCCGATTGCGAAGCGATCGTAAATGCTCAATGCAAAGTTGAGCTGATACACCGCAGAGCATGGTTTACGACTGCTGCGCAGCCGGACGTAGCCTCGCGGTGCTCGACAACGACTACAGGGGTGGTGTGATCTTGTAGTCGCTGTCGAGGCACGAGGCTGCGATGCGGGCCGCAGGACCGCCGCGATTTGCAGCCAACTCCCCCGTAGCAGTTGCCGAGTTTTACGAGGCTACGTCCGATTGCGAAGCGATCGTAAACGCTCAATGCCAGGTTGAGCTGACACACCACTGAGCATGGTTTTACGACTGCTGCGCAGCCGAACGTAGCCTCGCGGTGCTCGTCAACGACTACAGGACGCGCCGCGATCTGCGGCCCAATAAAAAACGGCCCCGCAGGGCCGTTTTGTGCAGCAGGCAGGGTTAACCGCCCAGGTACGCGTCACGCACTTTTGGATCGTTGAGCAGTTGCTCGCCAGTGCCTTGCATGACCACCCGGCCGTTTTCCAGCACGTAGGCGCGGTCAGCAATTTTTAGCGCCTGGTTGGCGTTTTGCTCAACCAAAAACACGGTCACGCCTTCATCACGCAGTTGTTCGATGATGTCGAAAATCTGCTGAATGATGATGGGCGCGAGCCCCAGCGACGGCTCATCGAGCAGCAGCAGCTTGGGCTTGCTCATCAGCGCACGGCCAATGGCGAGCATTTGTTGCTCGCCACCGGACATGGTGCCGCCGCGCTGAGTAAAGCGCTCTTTGAGGCGCGGAAACAGGTGCAAAACCTTGTCGAGTTGCTCCTGATAATCGTGCTTTTCAGTAAAGAACCCGCCCATGGCGAGGTTCTCTTCTACGGTCAAACGGGCAAATACCCGACGACCTTCCGGCACGACCGCGATGCTTTTGCGCATGATCTGCGCCGAGGTCAGGCCCACCAGTTCTTCACCCATGTAGCGAATACTGCCGCTATGGGCTTGCGGCGAACCGCACAAGGTCATCATCAGCGTCGATTTGCCGGCACCGTTGGCACCGATCAGGGTCACGATTTCACCCTGGCGCACTTCGACGTTGACGCTGTGCAGGGCCTGGATCTTGCCGTAGAAGGTCGAGACGTTTTCGAACTGCAGCATTTACGCTTCCCCCAAATAGGCTTTGATCACGTCAGGGTTGTCGCGGATTTGCTCCGGGGTCCCGTCGGCCAAAGGTGTGCCCTGATTGATCACCACGATATGGTCGGAAATGCTCATGACCAGTTTCATGTCGTGTTCAATCAGCAAGACCGTCACGTTGTGCTCGTTGCGCAGTACGCTGATGAGCATCTTGAGGTCTTCGGTCTCTTTAGGGTTGAGGCCCGCCGCGGGCTCGTCGAGCATGAGCAGACGCGGGCGCGTCATCATGCAGCGAGCGATTTCCAGACGGCGTTGCTGCCCGTAGGCCAAGGTGCCCGCCGGGCGGTTGGCGAACTCGGTCAGGTTGACCTTGTCCAGCCAGTACGCGGCATATTCCATGGCCTCGCGCTCGCTTTTACGGAACGCCGGGGTCTTGAACAGACCGGCCAGGAAGTTGGTGTTGAGGTGACGGTGCTGTGCGATCAGCAGGTTCTCAACGGCAGTCATGTCCTTGAACAAACGAACGTTCTGGAAGGTGCGCACCACGCCTTTGCGGGCGATTTCATGGCCAGACAGCCCTTGAATCGGCTCGCCATCCAGCAGGATGGTGCCCGCAGACGGTTTATAAAAGCCCGTCAGGCAGTTGAACACGGTGGTTTTGCCGGCGCCGTTAGGGCCGATCATCGATACAACCTGTTTTTCCTGGACGGTCAGGGCTACGCCATTCACCGCCAACAAGCCGCCAAAGCGCATGCTCAGGCCGCTGACTTTCAGTAACTCGCGGCTCATTTTCGCAGCTCCAGGTGAGGACGTTGCATAGGCAGCAGACCTTGTGGCCGCCAGATCATCATCACAACCATCAAGGCTCCGAACAGCAGCATCCGGTACTCACTGAATTCGCGCATCATTTCTGGCAGCAGGATCATCACCACGGCCGCCAGAATCACGCCCAGTTGTGAGCCCATGCCGCCCAGTACCACAATGGCCAGAATGATCGCCGACTCAAGGAAGGTGAACGATTCCGGGGTCACCAGGCCTTGGCGAGCGGCAAAGAAGCTGCCTGCGAAACCGGCAAAGGTAGCGCCCAGGGTGAACGCCGACAGTTTGATAATGGTCGGATTCAAGCCCAGTGCGCGGCAGGCGATTTCGTCTTCACGCAGGGCTTCCCAGGCGCGACCAATCGGCATGCGCAGCAAACGGTTGATCACGAACAGCACGATCAGCACCAGTACCAGCGCGATCAGGTACAGGAAGATGACCTTGTTGATCGAGTTGTAGGCGATACCGAAGTATTCGTGGAAGGTTTGCATACCTTCGGCAGCAGTCCGGTCGAAGCTGAGGCCAAAGAGGGTAGGTTTTGGAATGTTGCTGATGCCGTTCGGTCCACCGGTGATGTCCGTCAGGTTACGCAGGAACAGACGGATGATTTCACCAAAGCCCAAGGTCACGATCGCCAGGTAGTCACCGCGCAAGCGCAGCACCGGGAACCCCAGCAGGAAACCAAAGGTTGCGGCCATCAACCCTGCCAATGGCAGGCACACCCAGAAGCTCAGGCCGAAGTAGTGCGCGAGCAGCGCGTAGGTGTAGGCACCGACCGCGTAGAACCCCACATAGCCCAGGTCCAGAAGGCCGGCCAGGCCCACCACGATGTTCAGGCCAAGGCCCAGCATCACGTAGATCAGGATCAGGGTGGCGATGTCGACGGCGCCGCGTGAGCCATAGAACGGCCAGATCAACGCTACAACGACCAGCCCCAGAATGATCCAGCGTTGGGTACTGGGCAGGGTCAGGAAGTTGGTCGCCTTGGTCGGGACTTTCGGCAGGCCCGGTGAAGCACGCCAGGCGGCGCTTAGTTGGTGGTGGAACAGCACACGCAAAAACATCAGCAAAGAGCAGATCGCAATCACGCTCAGGGTGAAGGTGCTGGTGTGGTGAACTTCAATGTTGATCCCGACGATTGTCAGTTTCAGGCCGAGTACCGGGTAGGCGACGGCCCAGACCAACAGGGCGCTGAAGAGCGCCGCTTTAAGATTCCTGATCATACTTTTTCAATCTCCGGACGTCCCAGAATGCCGGTCGGACGGAACAGCAGTACCAATACGAGCAGGCTGAATGCCACGACGTCTTTGTACTGATCGCCGAAAATGTCAGCACCAAAGGCCTCAGCCACGCCGAGCACCAGACCACCGAGCATCGCGCCGGGAATGCTGCCAATCCCGCCCAATACCGCTGCTGTAAAGGCTTTAAGCCCTACAAGGAAGCCGGAACCGGGGTTGATGACACCGTACTGAACGCTGATCAGAACAGCGGCAACGGCTGCCAGGGCAGCACCAATCACGAAGGTCAGGGCGATCACGTTGTTGGTGTTGATGCCCAGCAGGTTGGCCATCTTCATGTCTTCGGCACAGGCGCGGCAGGCGCGGCCCAGGCGTGAACGGGAGATGAACAGGGTCAGGCCGAGCATGGCCACCAGAGTGACGACGAAGACCACGATTTGCATGTAGGAGACGACAACTTCGCTCGCACCACCCGGGCCGAAGCTGAAGCCGCCGGGGATCAGGTTAGGAATCGATTTGTCTTTTGAGTCCTGGGACAGCAGCACCATGTTTTGCAGGAAGATCGACATACCAATGGCAGAGATCAAGGGGATCAAGCGGTTACTGCCACGCAAGGGACGGTAAGCCACCCGTTCAATGCTGTAGCCGTAAGAACTGGTCACTACGATGCTCGCGATAAACGCCCCGGTCAGCAGCAATGGCACGCTGTCCAGGCCCATCATGGTCAGACCGGCGATGGCGATAAACGCAATGTAGGAACCAATCATGTACACCTCGCCATGGGCGAAGTTGATCATTCCAATAATGCCGTAAACCATCGTATAGCCGATGGCGATCAGGGCATACGTGCTGCCAACGTTGAGGCCGTTAACCAGCATTTGGAAGAAGTGATAGATGTCAGGCATTACAAGCTCCTAAAAACCTGAGACGCATTTCACTGGTGGAGTCATTTTCCGGCCTGTTTCGTACGCTTTTTTAGCCGTTTGAGCACAGGTCTTTTGCCAGCGAACCGCTGGTGACGGTTTTAAAGATTTTCAGGTGGGGAGACTTTCGGATCACGAAAGCGCGGCCCAATTTCTGTGGGCCCAAGGCCCGTAAAACAAAGCCCACCGTTCGCGCAGTGGGCTTTGTAGTCAGATCTAGAACCGACCCTTATTGAGGGCTTACTTCTGTTTTAGGCTTGCCGAAGTGCCATTCGTAGACCACGAATTTGAAGTCTTTGAGGTCACCTTTGGCGTCGTAGCTCAGATCACCGGTAGGGGTTTTGAATGTGCCAGCATGGATGGCTGCAGCCACTTTGGCCGTGTCTTCGCTCTTGGCAGCGGTGATGCCTTGGGCAATCAGCTCAACCGCAGAGTAAGCCGGGAACACGAACGGTCCGCTCGGGTCCTTGCCATCTGCCTTGATGGCATCCGCAATCGCTTTGTTTTCCGGGTCTGTGTCAAAGGATTTCGGCAGAGTGACCAGCAGGCCTTCGGAAGCATCCTGGGCAATTTGCGAGATGGAGTCGTTACCCACGCCTTCAGGGCCCATGAACTTGGCGTTCAGACCTTTCTCTTTGGCTTGGCGCAGGATCAGGCCCAGCTCAGGGTGATAGCCGCCGTAGTACACGAAGTCGACATTGGCTTGTTTGAGCTTCTGAATGACGGATGCGAAGTCTTTATCGCCTGCGTTGATGCCTTCAAAAACCGCGACCTTGATGCCGTCTTTTTCAAGCGTTTGTTTAACTGCAGTCGCGATGCCTTCGCCGTATTGTTGCTTGTCGTGCAGGACCGCAACGACTTTAGGCTTCACAAACTTGGCGATGTAGTTGCCCGCTGCCGGGCCTTGGGCGCTGTCCAGGCCAATGGTACGGAAGACCAGTTTGTAACCACGACTGGTGATCTCCGGGCTGGTGGCAGCCGGGGTGATCATGATGACGCCTTCGTCTTCGTAAATGTCCGAAGCCGGCTGAGTGGAGCTGGAGCACAAGTGGCCTACAACGAAATTGACGCCATCATTGACCACTTTGTTAGCGACAGCAACGGCTTGTTTTGGGTCGCAAGCGTCGTCGTATTCTTTGGCTTCCAGCATCTTGCCATCGACACCGCCTTTGGCGTTGATGTCTTTGATAGCTTGTTTGGCGCCCATGAATTGCATGTCGCCGTACTGGGTCACAGGCCCGGTTTTAGGGCCAGCAATACCGATCTTGATGGTGTCTGCAGCAAACGAATGGCTGGCAACCCCGGCCAAAACCATAGCGGCAAACAGTTTAGTAATCTGCTTCTTAGCCATCTTTATTGGTGCTCCACTCTTCTGTTGTAATTTTTATAGTCCTGGAAGCCAAGGCAGCCGGACCGGGTTTTTTCTGAGCGAAATTCCCGACCAATCCCCCCTGCAACTGTACCGGTACAGTGTAGAGCGCCGGTTCAACGCTTGAATAGCGGGCTACCGGGAGAAAAAGCAGGAAATGTCGCTTAAACGAAAGAAAGAGACAGAATGGCGGCGGATTATGTTGTTGATCTATATCGGGATGTTGCCAGCTCAACAGGTTCGTCCTTGGCGCTTCACTCTTTCCTCGTTTCCATACCTCTGTTTGGGTTTTTCTACCGGGTGTGCGGCGCTATCATTGCGCCGATTTTTTTACCTGGTGAATCCCATGAATCAAGAACCTAGCACCCTCTATGCCAAGCTGCTTGGTGAGACCTCAACAATTGAATGGAAGGTGTTGCTGCCATTCTTCGCCAAAGGTGACTTGTTGTGGGTTGACCCCGCACTGGACTTGATCGACGCGGCCATTGCCGTGACTCAGGATGAAGCAGAGAAGATCAAGGCCTGGATGGCTTCTGGCGTATTTGGAAAGATGACTGCAGAACACGCGCTAGACGTTAATGCGCGAGATCCTGAGCTGTGGGCCGTGGTGGTATCGCCTTGGGTGATGGTCCAGGAAAGGGCAAAAATTTAATTGAACGCACCAAACAGGAGCGTTTATAGAGGGGCGATTTGGGCGAGGTGGTGTGTAGGCCAGTAACTGGTTTCACAATAGTGGCCACTTGCCGTAGAGAAACGCCACAGTCAGTTCTGTGGCATTTCGTTAAATGGGTAGCTGCTAAATGGGTAGCAAATGCGCTACTACAGTTGAAGCGCCGAATAGCCCGATGCAAAGCGGTGAGATTGATTGAGCTGTTCCAGCACGCCGGGCAGCGCTTCAAACGGCACAGGGCGGCTGATCAGATAACCCTGGATAAAGTCGCAGCCATAGCGGCTTAAAAGCTCGAGTTGCTGGGTGGTTTCGACACCTTCGGTCACCACTTGCAGTTGCAACGTGTGGGCCATGACGATAATTGCCTGAACGATTTCCATGTCCTGGCTGGACGTTTGGATGTCCTGGATAAACGAGCGATCAATTTTCAGGGTATTAAGAGGCAGGCGCTTTAAATAGGCCAGGGACGAGTAGCCGGTGCCAAAGTCGTCAATCGACAAAGACACGCCCAGTGCGCGTATCTGCCGTAACAGCTGTGAGGTGTTGCTGATGTTGCCCATCAGCGCGTTTTCAGTGACTTCAAGTTCCAGCCGATGCGGGGCAATCCCGGAGCAATACAGCGCATTTTCAATGTCCTCAGCCAGTTCTTCGCGCACCAGGTTGAGTGCGGAGCAGTTGACGGCAACCCCAAGCTGCTGCCAGCCGAGCCGTGAAAGTGTCGCCAGATCGGTGCAGGCTCTGCGCAACACCCAATGATCCAGTTCGGCAATCAGCCCGTTGGCCTCAGCAATATTGATAAAACGATCCGGGCCAAGCAAGCCATGCTCCGGGTGCTGCCAGCGGATCAATGCCTCCAGTTTGGCGACTCGCCCTTGCTTGAGGTCGATGATGGGTTGGTAGTGCAGTAGCAAGCCGGTGTCTTCATTCAGCGCCTGGCGCAGTTCTTCTTCGATTTGCAGTTCCAGTGAGGCACGTGTGGTCAGGTTAGGGCTGAAAAAATTCAGGCTGTTGCGACCACCGCCTTTGGATTGATAGAGGGCCAGATCCGCGTGCTTGAGCAGCTCAATGCTGCTGGTGCCGTCGTCCGGGAACACACTGATGCCAATGCTGGTGGTCATGACCATGCGCCTGCCCGTCAGCTCGATGGGCTCTTTGAGCGTGTGCATGATGCGCTTGGCCATGCTTTGCGCTTCGTCGCGATCGTGGATGTCGATCAAAATACAAAACTCGTCGCCGCCAAATCGCGCCACCACATCCCCGTGATTGCGGGCGGCGCCTCTGATCTGATTGGCAATGGTCTTAAGCAGCTCATCGCCTGCGTCGTGGCCCAAGCTGTCATTGATCCGCTTGAAGTGATCGATGTCGAGAAACAGCACCGCCAGTTTGCTGTTCTTGGCGGCCGCGTCAGCGAGTTTTTCAGCAAAGATCTGGTTGAAGCCGCGCCGATTGATCAGGTTGGTCAGCGGGTCGTAATGCGCCACTTGCTGCAATGACATGCGGGCTTCATCAAGCTGGCTGAGCAGGGCATTGACCCGTGCCAGGTCGTGCTCTTTTTGTTGCAGTTTTTTATCGACCAAGGCGGCACTGATGCTGCTACCGATCAACAGCAGCGTGATCATGGCGACCATCAGGGCGACTTGCCAGTGGTTGGTTTCAATGTGGGTCTGGTTGATCTCGCCCTCAGGCGATAGCGTGTGCAGTGCCCACATGCCAATAAAGTGGACGCATAAAATGGCGGTGCCCGCGGTGAGGCTGATGGCGTATTTAAAAAACTGATGGGCCATGCCGTGGGTAGTGCGCAAGGCTATGGCCATCTGCAAGGCCCAATAACTGGCACCCACAGCCAGGATTAAAGAAAGGGCAACGCCGATGAATTCGTAGTGTTGCTGGCTGTTGGAGTGCATGGCGGTCATGCCGGTGTAATGCATGCCGCCGATGCCCAGGCCAAAAATCAGCGCCGCGAGCATTAAGGGTATGCGCGAAAGGCCGGGCTGATTGAGCAGATGCATGGCAATCAGTGCGCTGACCCAGATGATAACCAGCGAGCCGATGGTGATGCCCAGGTTGTAATGAACCTCAAGCGAAGACTCAAAGGCCAGCATGCTGATGAAGTGCATGGCCCAGATACCGCCTGCCAGGCAGCTGGCGCCCAGCCATCGCCAAACCGTTTTGGCCGTGGCTTTTTCTGCATTGGCGGCACGTTCACCCATATGCAGCGCAGCCAAGCTCGCGGCGCAGGCCACCAGCCAGGCGAGAAACACCAGGTACAGGTTGTGGCTGCTGTGCAGTGTCTGGAGGCCGTGCTCAGCATGTGCGCCGAGAAACTGCCATTCGAACCATTCCATTGCGGCCCTCGGCACTGAGTCCAGGTTTGCCAGTCAACAGGTGCTGACGTGCTTTCAGTGTAGAGGCTGGGATAAGGCGGGGGAGGGTGATGGCGATATGATGCTAATCATTTCGCAATAAACAATTAGTTTTTAATCGCGAACTTCGATTGAAAACTTGTAGGAGCGAGCTTGCCTCGCGATCTTTTAAAGATCAAAAGATCGCGAGACAAGCTCGCTCCTACAGAATGCGGGTTAGCCGGCGACCAGCACGCGAATCGCTTCAAGGCGCAGCGCGGCTTTTTCAAGCATGGCCAGCCCTTGTTCGCGTTGTTTACGCAAGGCAACCAACTCGCTGTCACGTACGGTCGGGTTGACCGCTTGCAGCGCAGTCAGGCGCGCCAGTTCTTCTTCCGTGTCGGCTGCCAGACGGCGTTGCGCTTCGGCCACACGTTCAGCGTGACGTGGCGCAACCTTGGCTTCGCCGGCATTGATTTTCGGCGTCAGGTTATCGCGCTGCGCCTGGATGAACTTGTTGGCGCTGGCACGGGGCACGCTTTCCAGTTGTTCATTCAGGGTGTCGAAGGCCACGCGCGAGGACAGGTCGTTGCCGTTGGCATCGAGCAGGCAGCGCAGCGCAGCAGGCGGCAGGTAGCGGCCCAGTTGCAGGGAGCGCGGGGCAACGGCTTCGCTGACGTAAATCAGTTCGAGCAGAACGGTCCCGGGTTTGAGCGCCTTGTTTTTGATCAGTGCCACGGCGGTGTTGCCCATCGAGCCCGAGAGCACCAAGTCCATGCCGCCTTGCACCATCGGGTGTTCCCAGGTGATGAACTGCATGTCTTCACGCGACAGCGCCTGGTTGCGGTCGTAGGTGATGGTCACGCCTTCGTCGTCACCCAGCGGGAAGCTGGCGTCGAGCATTTTCTCGCTCGGCTTGAGAATCAGGGCGTTCTCGGAATGGTCTTCACTGTCGATGCCGAACGCATTGAACAGAGTTTCCATGTAGATCGGCAGGGTGAACTGGTCGTCCTGCTCAAGAATCGCTTCTACCAGTGCTTCGCCTTCACCCGCGCCGCCGGAGTTGAGCTCCAGCAGGCGGTCACGACCGGTGTGCAGTTCTTGCTCCAGGCGCTCGCGCTCGCTGCGGGCTTCGTTGATCAGCGCTTGCCACGGGGTGTCGTCGGTTTCTTCAAGCAACGGCAGCAGGCGTGGGCCGAACTGGTGTTGCAGGGCGTTGCCGGTCGGGCACGTGTTGAGGAACGCGTTCAGGGCTTCGTGGTACCACTGGAACAGGCGTTCTTGCGGGCTGGTTTCCAGGTACGGCACGTGCAGTTCGATGACGTGCTTCTGGCCGATACGGTCCAGACGGCCGATACGCTGCTCCAGCAGGTCCGGGTGGGACGGCAGGTCGAACAGCACCAGGTGATGGGCGAACTGGAAGTTGCGGCCTTCGCTGCCGATTTCCGAACAGATCAGCACTTGTGCGCCGAACTCTTCATCAGCGAAGTAAGCAGCTGCGCGGTCACGTTCAAGAATGTTCATGCCTTCGTGGAAGACCGTGGCAGGAATGCCGGAGCGAACGCGCAGGGCGTCTTCCAGATCCATGGCGGTTTCGGCGTGGGCACAGATCACCAGCACTTTAGTGCGCTTGAGCATTTTCAGGGTGTCGGTGAGCCACTCTACGCGAGGGTCAAAGCGCCACCAGCGCTCTTCATCGCTGGCGTCCGGCTGGGCCTGGAAGCTGACTTCCGGGTACAGCTCGGCGTGATCACCGATGGGCAGTTCGAGGTATTCGTCCGGGCACGGCAGCGGGTAAGCATGCAGTTTGCGCTCGGGGAAGCCCTGGATCGCGGCGCGGGTGTTACGGAACAAAACGCGGCCAGTGCCATGACGGTCGAGCAGTTCGCGAACCAGACGCGCGCTGGCTTCGGTATCGCCTTCGTTGACTGCGGCGAGCAACGAGTCGCCTTCAGTACCCAGGAAGTTATGGATGGTGGTGTGCGCTTCAGGGGACAGGCGGCCTTTATCCAGCAGTTCCTGTACCGCCTGAGCGACCGGGCGATAGTTCTCGCTCTCGGCGCGGAAGGCGGCCAAGTCGTGGAAGCGGTTTGGATCGAGCAGGCGCAAACGTGCGAAGTGACTGTCCTGACCCAGTTGTTCCGGGGTCGCGGTCAGCAGCAAGACGCCAGGGATTACGCCGGCCAGTTGCTCGACCAGACCGTATTCAGGGCTGACTTGATCTTCGTGCCACACCAGGTGGTGAGCTTCGTCGACCACCAGCAGGTCCCAGTCTGCGTCGAACAGGGCTGCTTGCGCTTTAGGGTCGTCAACCAGCCATTCCAGAGCCACCAGAGCCAACTGGCAGTCTTCAAACGGGTTGCCGGCATCGCTTTCAATGAAGCGCTCTTCGTCAAACAGTGCGACTTCAAGGTTGAAGCGGCGACGCATTTCGACCAGCCACTGGTGTTGCAGGTTTTCCGGAACCACGATCAGCACACGGCTGGCGCGGCCACTGAGCAGTTGGCGATGAATCACCAGGCCCGCTTCGATGGTTTTACCCAAGCCCACTTCGTCAGCCAGCAATACGCGCGGCGCGATACGGTCGGCCACTTCACGGGCAATGTGCAGTTGGTGAGCGATAGGTTGCGCACGCACGCCACCCAGGCCCCACAGCGGCGATTGCAACTGGCGGCTAGTGTGCTCAAGGGTGTGGTAACGCAGCGAGAACCACGACAGCGGGTCGATTTGCCCGGCGAACAGGCGGTCGCTGGCCAGACGGAACTGGATAAAGTTCGACAGTTGCGTTTCTGGCAGGGTCACCAGCTCGTTTTGTTCGTTGAAACCGTGATAAACCATCAGACCGCTGGAGTCATCGACTTCGCGAACGGTCATCTTCCAGCCTTCAAAGTGGATGATGGTGTCGCCCGGCGAGAAACGCACGCGCGTCAGTGGGGCGTTACGCAGCGAATATTGGCGGGTTTCGCCAGTGGCCGGATAGAGCACGGTCAGCAAGCGACCGTCCTGTGCCAGAACGGTGCCTAAGCCTAGCTCAGCTTCGCTGTCACTAATCCAGCGTTGCCCCGGTTGATACTGCTGCGCCATGCTGCCTGACTCCCGCTTTGAAAAAGCCGAGTATATTAACGCAGCAGAGTCCTCAGTCCAAAGGACTCTGACAAAAAGCTGCTCTACTCAAAAGAAGCCAATGGCGCTTTTCGATGAGTGGTTTTCAGCCGGACGCAGAACAGGAGCACACCATCATGCTGCCGCCGATTCTACCGCTGAGCGTTGTCCCCGTGACCTCACAACAAGACCCGGTACCCCCGCGACCTGAAATCCCGGCGGTGGTGCCTGCCCAGGCCAGTTCGGGGGACAGCACGGTCAACATCAAACACCATGATGCTGACCAGGCAGCCTTGTTATTGCGCGAAGAGCAGCAGCGTCAGCAACACAAACGCCAGCATGAGGGGCAGCCGCCGCTGCCCGATGAAGTCCAGGCGGATCAGCCTGCCGATGATGGCGTGGTCGATGGGACGCAGCGTCAGGGTTTATGGATTGATATCGAGGTATGACTGGATTTTTTCTGGCCTGTTGTCCGGCCTCAACGCATTATTGCGCTGTCCCTTGAACCCTTTTAGCCAACAGCCTCTGACAGTGACCTGATTTTTATGAGCCAAGACAGCAATCTGGTTGACCTGGGTGCAGAACGTGCCAAGCGCGTGCATGACCTTAAAGAGAAGCGTCTGAACGAAGTGCGCCAGGCATTCGAGCAAGCAATGCCCTTGGCAAATGCCAAGAAAAAGCCGAAAAAGAAACCTAAAAAGCGCTGATCTACCGCGTTTTAGCTGATCTGGGTCAACTTTTCTTCCCAAGCCTCGTCGGGCCGTGATCACTATTGATCCCGGTCAACGTATGCGCCTGCCTGTGTGGTTAATCTAGCTCCAACACAAACAGACACGAGCAGGAGGCCGTCATGTTTCTCGACAATGTGGTTATCGCAGGGGTAGTGACGGTCGGTCTCATGGTGTTGTTCTTCGCAGGTCTGGGTTTTTTTATCTGGAAAGACGCCCAGAAGCGCAATAAGTAGCGCCGGGTCTTTCTGGTACACGAGCACGCAAGGCATTTTGGGCGACTTCGGTCGCCTATTTTTTTGCCTGTAATAAACGCATAAAAAAAGGTACGCCCCGCGAGGGGCGTACCTTTTTTGTCAGGCGCTGGATCAGTTGAGGGCGATGGACGCCAACCAGAACAGTGCTGCAGACAGCCCGACAGTGGCCGGCAGGGTCAGCACCCAGGCCATCAGGATGGTCTTGATGGTGTTGCCTTGCAGGCCGCTTTTGTTGGCAACCATGGTGCCCGCCACGCCTGAAGACAGGATGTGCGTGGTCGAGACCGGAAGGGCAAAGACGTTGGCCAGGCCAATCGCGATGGTGGTGGTGATCTGAGCGGCCATGCCTTGGGCATAGGTCATGCCTTGCTTGCCGATCTTCTCGCCGATGGTTTTAACCACGCGTCTCCAGCCAACCATGGTGCCCAGGCCCAGGGCCAGTGCGACAGCCAGAATCACCCAGAACGGGGCGTATTCAGTGGTGGTGGTCAGGTCTTTACGCAGTTTTTCGAGATCCGCCTTTTCACTGGCGTCGAGCACTGGCAGCTTGCTGACTTTTTTCGCCGTGTCATCCAGGCACAGCAAATAACGACGAATTTCGATGCGCTGCTCAGAGGTCATGGAGTGGTAGTCAGTCACGCCCTTGAGTGAGCTCAGCAGAGCGGCAATGGTTGGCTCGGTTTGCTGCGGATTGCAGCTGAACTTGCCCGGCAGGTCGCTTTTAATGCTTTTGCCCAGTGCCAGGTATTCGTTCAGGCTCTCGTGGTTACGCTGATAGAACTGGCTCAGGTGCAGCGTCGCGTCGCGCGTTCGCTCGATCTGGTAAGTGCTGCTGTTCAAGTCCAGAACGAAGGCGCTCGGCACGATACCGATCAGTACCAGCATGATCAGGCCAATACCTTTTTGACCGTCGTTAGAGCCGTGAACGAAGCTCACGGTCATGGCAGAAATCACCAAAACCAGACGGTTCCAGAACGGCGGATGCTTTTTATCATCCAGCTTGCGGCGTTCTTCTGGGGTCTTGTGCATCTTGGAGTTAGGGCGCCACCACTTCAGGCCCACCAGCATGAGGCCGGCAATGATAAAGCCCGCCAGTGGCGAGAACACCAAAGAAGCGCCAATCTCAATAGCCTTCTGCCAGTTAACGCCTTCGCTCACCGGGATGCCGTTGATCAGGGCGTTGGCCAGGCCGACACCGAGGATCGAGCCGATCAGGGTGTGGGAGCTGGAGGCCGGAATCCCGAAGTACCACGTACCCAGATTCCAGGTAATGGCTGCAGCCAGCAGCGAGAACACCATGGCCAGGCCATGTCCGGTGTTCACGTTGACCAGAAGCTCTACCGGCAGCAAGTGGACGATGGCGTATGCCACCCCGACTCCGCCCAGCAGAACGCCCAGAAAGTTGAATACACCGGAGAAGAACACCGCCAGGTGAGGCGGCATGGCTTTGGTGTAGATGACAGTCGCTACCGCGTTCGCGGTGTCATGAAAGCCGTTAATGAACTCGAAGGCGAGAACAAAGGCTAGGGCGAAGAAGAGGCTGATAAGAACCCAGGCATCCAATCCGCTTAGTAGATCGATCATGAAGGTTTTCTGACACGGTCATAAAGGGGGCCGGATTATGCCAGAAAACCTTGGTAATCGATGCACTTGGTGCTCGCCGGTAACATCTATAAATGAAAAAAGCGGTAGGACACCCCGATTTACAGAGGCCAAAAAACAGCTCCAAGCCGCTGATAACAAAGGCTATAAGCGTTTCAGAGGGGAGGGCTTGTGCCTACGTGACGGTCTGATTTGAGTGTGTGAAATTTCTGTAATCAGACAATCTGGTGGCTTGGGCAGACCTTTTGTCGGGCAAAGGTCAGCCTCCGAGCAATGCAGCGGCAGGAGGCGTTGTAGCCGTTTTTACACAGATTTCAGCCGTGGTGATTCACGACTCATCAGCTTTGAGTTCTTTCTCAATTTTTTGAATTTCTTGAGAAAACGCCTGATCCAGCAGGCTTGCACGTTTGCGCCAAGGCTTGCGCTCGGGCTCCGGCTTTGCGGCATAAGTGGTCACTTCGCCGCCATAAACATCCTTGTAACGTTGTTCCTGACGCTCAAGTTCTGCGCGCAGTTCGTCTTTCGTCACAGTGCTACCTAATTAAGTAAAGATTAAACCTGGTGAACCACTCGGCAAGAGAGGTTGATGCATCTGACGTTTGAGTCAGCTTTAGACGGATATCTATAAGCAACGTCAAGGTTAAATCAACCACTCTGTGCAGGCGGCAACGACATTAATTAACACCTGAGCGCTGTCGCACTTAAGTGCTCACCCCAGAGGGTGGACAATTCAGGTCGCACTTGGAAGTTAAGCCTCTCGGCCTATTGAGTTCAACGAGCGGGTTGGATCCAAAAGGCGGGAATGCTTGACTCTGTGCATTCAATTACTTGCGGGCCATAAAGGCTTGAGTAAGGCGTCTACTATCGCCGAAGCGCTTTAGGTCCGTCAACTTCCAAGTGCAAACTTTGTTGCAAAAATTCAGGGAATGAACAGCTTTCGGCATTTTTTAGAACTATTAATACGAGTGAAGGTAAATGGAGTGTCAAGTTGTTGAGCGCTACCGTCAGCTTAATTGACCGGGCATATAAGGAAAATGCACTCCAATGAGTGGGGGAGGCTGTTTGTCGCAGTGTAGTCGGTAAAAAAAGCTTAATGGAAATCAGACGCAGGTGTTGTCTGTAGTTATAAAGTACGGCAATGGAACTTTATTAAACGCACAGGATCATGGGGCGTTGCCTACGTCTCATTCATATCCGTGATGAAGAGTGAGGATATTGCGATTATCGGTCATCGGTTCGATAATCGGCCAATATTGCATCTGCCGTGTGTCTGTTGTTACCGGGGCCGATCTGTAATAACAATAAAAGCGACATCAGGGGGATAGGGTATGAGTGAGCAATTGCGCAATGCAGTGACTGGCCTGGCGCCACCGATTGTGGCGTCACCTGCCAAACGTATTCAGGCGTTTACCGGCGACCCCGACTTCATGGCCTCGCTGGCCCGTGGTCTGGCCGTGGTGCAGGCGTTTCAGGAGCGTAAACGGCACTTGACGATTGCGCAGATCAGCCATCGAACCGAGATCCCCCGCGCCGCTGTACGGCGTTGCTTGTATACGTTGATCAAACTGGGCTATGCCACCACCGATGGCCGGACCTATTCGTTGCTGCCCAAAGTGTTGACCCTGGGCCATGCCTATTTGTCATCGACGCCGCTGGCGGTGTCGGCCCAACCGTATCTGGACCGCATGAGCGAGCAACTGCACGAAGCCTGCAACATGGCGACCCTTGAAGGTGACGACATCCTCTACATCGCCCGTTCGGCCACCACCCAGCGGCTGATTTCAGTCGACCTTTCGGTAGGCGGCCGTTTGCCTGCGTATTGCACGTCGATGGGGCGTATTTTGCTGGCGGCCCTTGATGATGTGACCCTTAACGAATACCTGGCCCATGCTGAGTTCCAGGCCAAAACAAGTCGCACCCTGCATACCCCCGAGGCGTTACTTGAATGCTTGCAGAAAGTTCGCGAGCAGGGCTGGTGCGTTGTCGACCAAGAGCTGGAACAGGGGCTGCGTTCGATTGCCGTACCGGTGTACGACGCTTCCGGCCAGGTACTGGCGGCCCTGAACGTCAGCACCCACGCCGGGCGCGTGTCACGTACAGAACTGGAGCAGCGCTTTTTGCCGATCATGCTCACTTCGAGCCGCGAACTGAGCGCACAGTTGTTCACCTGAGCCTGCGGTTTATCACACGAACCCTGTAGGAGCGAGCTTACCTCGGGGTCTATTGATCTTAAAAAATCGCAGTCTTTGAGCCACGTTTCGGTCAATTCCAAGCAGGCTAACTATGTGTTCGATTACCGAACACATCGTCGATTATCGGATTGTTTGAGCCGGGAGGGCGGCTTAACCTGCTGACAGTCCGGTGCCGCTCGACGCACCGTTTTCTATTCAGTGGCAAACAAGAAACGGGAGCTACCCCTCATGGCAGAAATCATTTCGTTACACGACGCCGTGAAACAGTTTGTGAATGACGGTGATACGGTCGCCCTCGAAGGTTTCACTCACTTGATTCCGACCGCAGCAGGTCATGAAATCATTCGTCAGGGCAAGAAAGACCTGACGTTGGTTCGTATGACGCCTGACTTGATCTACGACCAATTGATCGGCGCCGGCTGTGCACGAAAGTTGATTTTTTCATGGGGCGGCAACCCTGGTGTCGGTTCATTGCACCGCCTGCGCGATGCCGTCGAAAAACAGTGGCCGCAACCGCTGGAAATCGAAGAGCACAGCCACGCCGACCTGGCCAATGCCTATGTGGCGGGCGCTTCGGGCTTGCCATTCGCGGTACTGCGCGCCTATGCCGGTTCCGACTTGCCCAAGGTCAACCCGCTGATCAAGACCGTTACCTGCCCGTTTACCGGTGAAGTGCTGGCGGCGGTGCCTTCGGTGCGCCCTGACGTTACAGTGATCCATGCGCAAAAGGCTGACCGCAAAGGCAATGTGCTGTTGTGGGGCATTTTGGGCGTGCAAAAAGAGGCCGCCTTGGCCGCCAAGCGCTGCATCGTGACGGTTGAAGAGATTGTCGATGACTTGCAGGCACCGATGAATGCCTGCGTCCTGCCAACTTGGGCCTTGAGCGCCGTGTGTCACGTACCGGGTGGTGCGCATCCTTCCTACGCACATGGTTACACCGAGCGTGATAACCGTTTCTATCAGGCCTGGGACCCGATTGCCCGTGACCGCGAAACTTTTACCGCATGGATAAACGAATACATCCACGGCACCGCCAATTTCAGTGAGTTCCAGGCCAAGCTGGCCCGCGCTTCGGAGGCAAAATAATGGCTTACTCCACCAACGAAATGATGACCGTTGCCGCCGCCCGCCGTTTGAAAAATGGCTCGGTGTGTTTTGTCGGCATTGGCCTGCCTTCGAAGGCTGCGAACCTGGCGCGCCTGACCTCGTCGCCGGATGTGGTGCTGATTTACGAGTCTGGCCCGATTGGCGCAAAGCCTAATGTGCTGCCGCTGTCGATTGGCGACGGTGAGCTGGCCGAAACGGCTGACACGGTCGTCTCCACCAGCGAGATTTTCCGCTACTGGTTGCAAGGTGGTCGGGTTGACGTCGGCTTTTTGGGTGCCGCTCAGGTAGACCGCTTCGGCAATATCAACACGACTGTGGTCGGTGACTATCACCATCCAAAGGTCCGCCTGCCGGGCGCGGGTGGTGCACCTGAAATCGCCGGTTCTGCCAAAAGCGTGCTGATCATCCTCAAGCAGTCAGCCCGTTCGTTTGTCGACAAACTGGACTTCATTACCTCGGTTGGTCACGGCGAAGGTGGCGACTCGCGCAAGCGTTTGGGCCTGCCAGGCGCCGGGCCAGTGGGGATCATCACGGACCTGTGCATCATGGAACCCGAAGCGCAGACCAACGAATTCGTGGTCACCGCCCTGCACCCCGGTGTGACGCGTGAACAAGTTGTGGCGGCAACGGGCTGGGCGATTCGCTTTGCCGACAAGGTTGAGCAAACCGCCGAGCCAACCGACGTTGAGCTAAGCGCTTTGCGTGACCTGGAAGCGCGCACGGCCCTGGCTCACGGTCAGGCACCAGGAGAAGCGTGATGCGTGAAGTGTTTATCTGTGACGCGATTCGAACCCCGATTGGCCGTTTTGGCGGGGGCTTGTCGGCCGTTCGTGCCGACGATCTGGCGGCAACGCCGATCAAGGCGCTGATCGAGCGCAACCCCACGGTCAAGTGGGATGAAGTCGACGAAGTGTTTTTGGGCTGCGCCAACCAGGCGGGTGAAGACAACCGCAACGTCGCACGCATGGCAGCGTTGCTGGCCGGGCTGCCGGAGAGCATCCCCGGTGTCACCCTCAATCGTTTGTGTGCCTCGGGGATGGACGCGATTGGCACGGCGTTCCGTGCCATTGCCAGCGGTGAAATGGAGTTGGCGATTGCCGGCGGCGTTGAATCGATGTCGCGGGCACCGTTTGTGATGGGCAAGGCTGATGCCGCGTTCTCGCGCAACATGAAGCTGGAAGACACCACCATTGGCTGGCGCTTCATCAACCCGTTGATGAAAGCTCAATACGGTGTCGATGCGATGCCGCAAACCGCCGATAACGTGGCCGATGACTACCAGATTTCTCGCGCCGACCAGGACGCCTTTGCCCTGCGCAGCCAGCAGCACACGGCGGCTGCACAGGCGGCGGGCTATTTTGCTGAAGAGATTGTGCCGGTACGTATCGCCCACAAAAAAGGCGAAAGTTTGGTTGAGCGCGATGAACTCCCGCGTGCCGACACCAGCTTCGACACCCTGAGCAAACTCAAACCGGTCAACGGCCCGGACAAAACCGTCACCGCAGGCAATGCCTCGGGGGTCAACGACGGGGCTGCGGCGTTGATTCTGGCCTCGGCTGATGCGGTCAAACGTCATGGCCTGACTGCCCGCGCGCGGGTGTTGGGCATGGCCAGCGCCGGGGTTGCACCGAGAGTGATGGGCATTGGCCCGGTGCCTGCGGTGCGCAAACTGGTTGAGCGTCTGGGCCTGGCGGTCAGTGACTTTGATGTCATCGAACTCAACGAAGCCTTTGCCAGCCAGGGGTTGGCCGTGTTGCGTGAGTTGGGGCTGGCGGACGATGCGCCACAGGTTAACCCCAATGGCGGCGCCATCGCGTTGGGCCATCCGCTGGGCATGAGCGGTGCGCGGCTGGTGCTGACGGCCCTGCACCAGCTGGAAAAAACCGGCGGTAAAAAAGGTCTGGCTACTATGTGTGTAGGGGTCGGCCAAGGCTTGGCGCTGGCGATAGAGCGGGTCTGATTTGCCCTGACGATGCGCCAGACGATTAAGGACTCAATCGTTTGGCGCATTGTGGTTGCAGGGTACTTGTTGCAAGGTATGTCTGAAAATAACTAACCAGATGAGTCTAAAATCATGACAACAGACACTCACTACACAGGAGAGGAACGTAGAAAAAGGATCTTCGCGATTGTCGGTGCCTCCTCGGGCAACCTGGTCGAATGGTTCGATTTTTACGTTTACGCGTTCTGTGCAATCTACTTTGCGCCAGCTTTTTTCCCCTCCGATGACCCTACGGTACAACTGCTGAACACGGCCGGTGTATTTGCGGCGGGCTTCTTGATGCGTCCTATCGGTGGCTGGCTGTTTGGCCGGGTGGCCGACAAGCACGGGCGCAAGAACTCAATGATGATCGCGGTGATGATGATGTGCGCCGGTTCATTGGTCATCGCCTTTTTGCCGACCTACGCCTCGATTGGTGCGTGGGCGCCCGCATTACTCTTGATGGCGCGGTTGTTCCAGGGCCTGTCGGTGGGTGGTGAATATGGCACCACGGCCACTTACATGAGTGAGGTTGCCCTCAAGGGGCAGCGTGGTTTCTTTGCTTCGTTTCAATACGTCACGTTGATCGGCGGGCAGTTGCTGGCAGTGCTGGTGGTGGTGATCCTCCAGCAGATTTTGTCAGATGAGGAACTGCGCGCATGGGGCTGGCGCATCCCGTTTGTGATTGGTGCCATCGCAGCCGTTATTTCGCTGTTGTTGCGTCGTTCCCTGGAAGAGACCACCAGCGCTGAATCCCGTAATGACAAAGACGCCGGTAGCATTGCGGCGCTGTTTCGTGACCATAAAGCTGCGTTTATCACCGTGCTCGGCTACACCGCTGGCGGCTCGCTGATTTTCTACACCTTTACCACGTACATGCAGAAATACCTGGTGAACACCGCCGGGATGCACGCCAAAACCGCCAGTTACATCATGACCGGCGCGCTCTTCCTTTATATGTGCATGCAGCCGTTGTTCGGCATGCTCGCGGACAAAATCGGCCGTCGAAATTCGATGCTCTGGTTTGGCGCCTTGGGCACATTGTGCACTGTGCCGATTTTGCTCAGCCTGAAAACCATTACCAGCCCGTTTCTGGCCTTTGTGTTGATCACCCTGGCGCTGGCGATTGTCAGCTTCTACACCTCGATCAGCGGTTTGGTTAAGGCCGAGATGTTCCCGCCACAGGTACGGGCGTTGGGTGTGGGCCTGGCCTACGCCGTGGCTAATGCAGTGTTTGGCGGTTCGGCGGAATATGTGGCCTTGGGCCTGAAGTCCATGGGCATGGAAAACACCTTTTACTGGTACGTGACGGTCATGATGGCCATCGCCTTCCTGTTTAGCTTCCGTTTGCCGAAGCAGCCCAAATACCTGCATCACGATATGTGATGAGTTTGCGCGCGCCGATGTTCGGCGCGCGCCTGCAAAGGAAGGTTTATGAGTAACCAACTGTTCGATGCCTATTTCACGGGCAAGGCTATGGGTGCGGTGTTTTGTGACCATGGCCGGGTTCAAGCCATGCTCGACTTTGAGGCCGCCCTGGCTCGGGCTCAAGCCAGCACTGGGCTGATTCCGTCGTCAGCAGTTGCACCGATTGAAGCGGCTTGCCGCGCCGAACTCTACGACTTTGAAGCCTTGGGGCTGGCCATTGCCAGCGCTGGCAACTCGGCCATCCCGTTGGTGAAAGCGCTCGGCAAGCAGATTGCCAGCGTCAGCCCCGAGGCCGAGCGTTATGTGCACCTGGGCGCCACCAGCCAGGACGTGATGGACAGCGGGCTAGTGCTGCAACTGCGCGCCGCCCTGGAACTGATCGAGCAGGATTTGCAGCAGTTGGGCGAAGTCCTCGCGCAACAGGCCCAGCGCTATGCCACCACGCCTTTGGCGGGTCGCACTTGGTTGCAGCAAGCAACGCCTGTGACCTTGGGGATGAAAATCGCCGGTTGGCTGGGCGCCGTTACGCGCAGCCGTCAGCGGCTTCAAGCGTTAAAACCGCGTTTGCTGAGCCTGCAGTTTGGCGGTGCTTCGGGCACTTTGGCCGCGCTGGGCGATCAAGCCTTACCCGTGGCGCACGCTTTGGCCGCCGAGTTGAAGCTCGCGCTGCCCGACCAACCCTGGCACACCCAGCGTGACCGTCTGGTGGAGTTCGGTGCGGTACTCGGGTTGGTGGCAGGTAGCCTAGGCAAGATGGGCCGCGACATCAGCTTGCTTATGCAGACCGAGGCGGCGGAAGTTTTCGAGCCTTCAGCGCCGGGCAAGGGCGGGTCTTCGACCATGCCGCACAAGCGCAATCCGGTGGGTTCTGCCGTATTGATCAGTGCGGCGACGCGGGTTCCCGGGCTGCTCAGCACTTTGTTCAGCGCCATGCCTCAAGAACACGAGCGCAGTTTGGGCTTGTGGCATGCCGAGTGGGAAACCCTCCCAGAGATTTGCTGTTTGGTGGCAGGCGCGTTGGCTCAAGCCCTCAATATTGCCCAGGGGCTGGAAGTGGATGCCGAGCGCATGGCGCAAAACCTCGATTTGACCCACGGCCTGGTATTGGCCGAAGCCGTGAGTATTGAATTGGCGCAGCGAGTGGGGCGCGAAACCGCGCATCACCTGTTGGAGCAATGCTGTAAGCGGGCCGTGGCCGAGCATCGGCATCTGCGTGCGGTGTTGGGCGATGAGCCCGAGATTAGCGCGCAGTTATCGGCAGCCGAACTGGATCGCTTGCTCGATCCTGCTCATTACCTGGGGCAAGCGACGACGTGGGTCGAGCGGGCACGGGCTGAACATTTTGCGTTGGCAGTCTAAAAAGGAGATGGTCGTGGGGCGTGTACAACTGGCAGAAGGTGAACTCAACTACCAACTCGATGGCCCTAAAGGCGCCCCGGTGTTGGTGTTGTCCAACTCATTGGGCACGGACCTGGGCATGTGGGCAACGCAAGTTCCGGCGTTCGCGGAGCATTTTCAGGTGCTGCGGTACGACACCCGTGGCCATGGCCAGTCGCTGGTGACCGAAGGTCCGTACAGCATTGAGCAGTTGGGTGGCGATGTACTGGCGTTACTCGATGCGCTGCATATTGAGCGCGCGCATTTTTGCGGCCTGTCGATGGGCGGCCTGATTGGCCAGTGGTTGGGCATTCATGCCGGTTCACGGCTGAATTCACTGGTGGTGTGCAACACCGCGGCCAAGATCGGTGAGCCGTCGGTGTGGAACCCGCGGATTGAAACGGTGTTGCGTGACGGTGCAGAGGCAATGGCCGGATTGCGTGATGCCTCGATTGCCCGCTGGTTTACCGCAGACTACGCCCAGGCCCACCCGGATCAAGCCAAACGCATTACTGACATGCTGGCGGCTACCTCGCCGCAGGGTTATGCCGCCAACTGCGCGGCGGTGCGTGATGCCGATTTTCGTGATCAGCTTGGCGCGATTCGCGTGCCGACGCTGGTGATTGCAGGCACCGAAGACGCCGTGACGCCGCCTTCGGGCAGTCATTTCATTCAGGAACACGTGGCAGGTGCCGAGTACGCAGAGTTCTACGCGGCGCACTTGTCCAACGTGCAGGCCGGTGATGCGTTCAGCCAGCGGGTGCTGGCGTTTTTGTTAGCCCAACAAGCGGTTTAAGGAGCGTTCTGTGGACGAGAAACAACGTTATGAAGAGGGCATGGGTGTACGCCGCGCCGTGCTGGGCGATGCGCACGTCGACCGCAGCCTGAACGCCCTGACCGAGTTCAACAGCGAATTCCAGGAAATGATTACCCGCCATGCGTGGGGTGATATCTGGACGCGGCCTGGATTGCCACGTCATACCCGCAGCCTGATTACCATTGCGATGCTGATCGGCATGAACCGCAGCGAAGAACTCAAACTGCACCTGCGCGCCGCTGCCAACAATGGCGTGACCCGTGCAGAGATCAAAGAAGTGATCATGCAGAGCGCGATCTACTGCGGCATTCCGGCGGCCAATGCGACCTTCCATTTGGCAGAGTCGGTGTGGGACGAGTTGGGCGTCGAGTCCCGGGAATAATCATGTGATCAACAAAAAACCCGCCAATTGGCGGGTTTTTTGTTTTATCGGGTCGCTATCAAGCCTTTGGCGGCTTGTCCGATACAGGCCGGTTTTGCCCGGTCTGCTCGTACCAGCCACCGCCCAGCGCCTTGTACAGTGTGACTTCGCTGGTCAGCTGCGACAGACGATCGGTGATCAACGCCTGCTGCGCGCTGAACAACGAGCGCTGTGCATCAAGGAACGTCAGGTTGCTGTCGACACCAATCCGATAACGACGCTCTGCCAGACGGTAGTAGTCCTGGTTGGCGTTAACGAAATCGGCTTGCGCCTGCAACTGCTGGTTGTAGGTTTGACGTGCTGCCAGGCCGTCAGAAACTTCCTGGAATGCCGTCTGGATCGCCTTCTCGTATTGCGAGACGGTGATTTCCTTCTGGATTTTCGAGTAGTCCAGGCTCGCGCGCAGAGCGCCTGCGTTGAAGATCGGCAGGTTGATCTGTGGCGAGAACAGCCAGGTGCCCGAACCGCCCTTGAACAGACCCGAGAGGTCCGGGCTCAAGGTCCCGGCATTGGCGGTGAGGCTGATGCTCGGGAAGAACGCGGCGCGTGCGGCACCAATGTTGGCGTTGGCCGCCAACAACTGGTGCTCGGCCTGAAGGATGTCGGGGCGACGTTGCAGCAAGTCGGACGGCAAGCCCGCTGGCATTTGGGTCAGCAAATCAGCTGACAGCGGTTTGGCTGTCGGCAGATTGTCCGGAATACCAGTGCCGAGCAGCAGGGCCAGGCTGTTTTCATCCTGGGCGACCTGACGGGTGTACTTGGCCAATTGAACTTTGGCGTTTTCCACTGAGGTGCGCGACTGGCTGAGCTCCAGTGCCGAGGCCACGCCCACTTCATTGCTGCGCAGGGTCAGCTTGTAGCTTTCATCGAACGCCTTGAGGGTGTCTTCAGTCAGCTTGAGCAGCTCTTTGTCGGCTTGCCAGGTCAGGTAAGCGGTCGCAACGTTGGCCACCAGACTGATCTGGGTGGAACGGCGGGCTTCTTCAGTGGCGAAGTAGTTTTCCAGAGCCTGATCGCTCAGGCTGCGGATACGTCCGAACAAGTCCAGCTCATACGCACTGACCCCAAGGGTCGCGGAGTATTGACTGGTAATGCCCGCCTTGCCGGTTTGCGACATGCGCGCCGGGGTGCGTTGACGACTGCCGCTGGCATCTGCGGTCACCGCCGGGAACAGGTCCGCACGCTGGATGCGGTACTGCGCGGCATAGGCGTCGATGTTCAGCGCCGCGACCCGAAGGTCGCGGTTGTTGACCAGAGCTGTCTGGATCAGCTGTTGCAGGGCAGGATCATGGAAAAACTGACGCCAGCCTTGTTCTGCCGCGGCCTGGTTTGGCGCCTCGTTCGGCGAGTAGGCCGGGCCCTGCGGGTATTGCGCGGCTATCGGCGCTTCAGGGCGCTGGTAGTCCGGTATCAGCGAGCAGCCACTCAGCGTAAACGCTGCAACCGCTACTGCGAGAAGCGACTTGCTCATTGGCCAGCCTCTTTGTTTGGAGTGTTAGTCAGTTCTTCTTTTTGCTCAGTGTCTTTTTTATTGCCAATCGAGGAGACGGCAACAAAGAACAGCGGCACCCAGAAAATAGCCAGCAGGGTCGCACTCAGCATACCGCCGATAACACCTGTACCAATGGCGTGCTGGCTGCCCGAGCCTGCGCCGTGGGAGATGGCCAGCGGCACAACACCGAGGATGAACGCCAGGGACGTCATGATGATCGGTCGCAGACGCATCCGGCACGCTTCAATCGCAGCATCGTACAGACTACGCCCTTGTTCATGCAGCTCCTTGGCAAATTCGACGATCAGAATGGCGTTTTTCGCTGCCAGACCGATTGTCGTCAATAGACCTACCTGGAAGTACACGTCGTTGGACAGGCCACGCAGGCTGGTAGCCAGCAGCGCACCAATAATCCCCAGCGGTACAACAAGCATGACCGCGATCGGAATCGACCAGCTTTCATACAGTGCGGCAAGACACAGGAAGACCATCAGCAAGGAAATCGCGTACAAGGCAGGGGCTTGCGAGCCCGACAAACGTTCCTCGTAAGACAGACCTGTCCAGGAAATACCCACACCTGCCGGGAGTTTCTTGGCGAGGGCTTCAACCTCGGCCATGGCCTCACCACTGCTGTAGCCCGGTGCTGGTGTACCCAGAATTTCCATGGCTTCTACGCCGTTATAGCGCGACAGCTTGGGTGAGCCGTAAATCCACTCGCCCTTGGCAAAGGCCGAAAACGGCACCATGGTTCCCTGATCGTTACGCACGTACCACTTCTTCAGGTCTTCCGGGCTCATACGGGAGGAGGCGGTACCTTGCAGGAACACCTTTTTCACCCGGCCGTGGTCGATGAAGTCGTTGACGTAGCTGGCACCCAGCGCGATGGACAGCGTGCTGTTAAGGTCCGCCAGGCTCACGCCCAGCGCTTGTGCGGCTTCATCGTCGATGATCAGTTTGTACTGAGGTTCGTCGTTCAAGCCGTTTGGACGCACACCCGCCAGCACTTTGCTTTGCGAAGCCATACCGAGGAACTGGTTACGCGCTTCCAGCAATTTCTCGTGGCCAATGCCTGCCTGGTCTTGAAGGAAAAAGTCAAAACCGGTGGCGTTACCCAACTCCATGACCGCTGGCGGAGCAAACGCAAACACCATTGCATCGCGGAAAGTGAAGAAGTGCTTCTGGGCACGTGCTGCCAGTGCAAACACGCTGTTGTCGGCATCACGCTCGCCCCACGGTTTGAGCATGATAAATGCCAGACCCGAACTTTGGCCGCGACCTGCGAAGTTGAAGCCGTTCACGGTAAATACCGAAGACACCGCCGATGTTTCATCGGTCAGCAGGTATTCACGCATCCGGTCGATGACTTCCTGAGTCCGCTCGGCTGAGGTACCCGGTGGGGTTTGAACCTGAGCAAAGAGTACACCCTGGTCTTCTTCCGGAAGGAAGGAGGTCGGAATGCGGGTAAACAGGAACACCATGCCCACAACGATCAGGACATAGGCCAGCAGGTACGGTGCTTTGTGGCGCAGAATGCTGCCTACGCTTTTTTCGTAGCCGCGTACGCCGCTGTCAAAGGTACGGTTGAACCAGCCGAAGAATCCACGCTTGTTCTGACCGTGATCACCCTTGGTGATCGGTTTGAGCATCGTGGCACACAGAGCTGGGGTGAACACCAGGGCGACCACAACCGACAGGGCCATGGCCGATACGATGGTGATCGAGAACTGACGGTAGATCACACCGGTGGAACCGCCGAAGAACGCCATCGGCAGCAATACCGCCGACAGTACAAGGGCAATACCCACCAGAGCGCCCTGGATCTGGCCCATGGACTTCTTGGTGGCTTCTTTGGGCGGCAGGCCTTCCTCGGCCATTACCCGCTCGACGTTCTCCACCACAACGATGGCATCGTCCACCAGCAAGCCGATGGCCAAGACCATACCGAACATGGTCAGGGTGTTAATGCTGAAGCCTGCAGCGGCGAGGATCCCGAAGGTACCCAGCAATACAACCGGTACTGTCATCGTGGTGATGATGGTGGCGCGGAAGTTTTGCAGGAACAGGAACATCACCAGGAACACCAGCACGACAGCTTCTACCAGTGTTTCAACAACCCCTTTGATGGAGGCCGAGATCACTGGAGTGGTGTCATACGGGAATACGACTTCCATCCCTGGCGGGAAGAAAGGTTCCAGGTCAGTAATGGTTTTGCGAACGGCTTTGGCTGTGTCCAAGGCGTTAGCGTCAGACGCCAGCTTGATTGCAATACCGGAAGATGGCTTGCCGTTGTACTGGGCGCTGATGCTGTAGTTCTCACCACCCAGGCCCACTTCGGAGACATCACCCAGACGAACCTGAGAGCCGTCGGTGTTCACTTTCAGCAGGATCTTTTTAAACTCGTCTGCGGTTTGCAGGCGGGTTTTGCCAATGATCGTTGCGTTCAGCTCCTGGCCTTTCAGCGCAGGCAGACCACCCAGTTGACCGGAAGACACCTGTACGTTCTGCGCCGAGATCGCGGATTTAACATCCACCGGGGTCAGGTTGTACTTGTTCAACTTGGCCGGGTCCAGCCAGATACGCATGGCGTACTGAGCACCGAACACCTGGAAGTCACCCACGCCTGCCGTCCGCGACAGCGGGTCTTGCATGTTGGAGACGATGTAGTTCGACAAGTCGTCCTTGTTCATGCTGCCGTCGGTGGACACCACGCCGACTACCATCAGGAAGTTTTTCACTGCCTTGGTAACCCGGATACCCTGCTGCTGCACTTCTTGCGGCAGCAGCGGGGTGGCCAGGTTCAGCTTATTCTGGACCTGGACCTGAGCGGTGTCAGGGTTGGTACCCTGGTCGAACGTTACGGTAATGGTCATGCTGCCGTCGGAGTTACTTTCCGATGACACGTAACGCAGGTGGTCAATACCGTTAAGTTGCTGCTCGATCACCTGAACCACGGTGTCCTGTACGGTTTGTGCCGAAGCACCCGGATAGGTCACGGAAATCGAGATGGCCGGTGGTGCGATGCTCGGGTACTGGTTTATCGGCAGCTTGAGGATCGATAAAGCCCCGACCAGCATGATCACCAGGGCTATTACCCAGGCGAAAATTGGACGGTCGATAAAAAATTTCGACATGGTTTATTCCCCTTTACTGCCCGAAGCTTTATCAGTGGCCGGGGCCGATGCCGGGGTTGCGCCTGGAGTCTTGTCCATGATTTTGACTTCAGCGCCTGGACGGACGTACTGCAGGCCGTCTGTAATCAAACGGTCACCGGCGTTCAGGCCTTTTTCTACCAGCCAGTCGCTGCCAACCGTGCGCGTTGCTTGCAACACACGCAGCTCAACTTTGTTGTCCGGACCGACGATAAGGGCCGTTGGCTCGCCTTTGGCGTTGTGGGTGACACCAATTTGCGGGGCCAAAATGGCATCGCTGTTGATGCCCGCTTCCAGTTGGGCGTGAACGAACATGCCAGGCAACAGAACGCTGTCAGGGTTCGGGAACACCGCACGCAGGGTGACGGAACCGGTGGTCTCGTCTACCGAGACTTCGGTGAACTCAAGACGACCTTCCAGTGGGTATTCGCTACCGTCCGGCAGGGTCAGTTTGACTTTGGCAGCGTTCTCACCGGCTTTTTTCAGACGGCCATCTGCCAGGTCGCGACGCAGTTCCAGCATCTCTACCGAGGACTGGGTCACGTCTACGTAAATCGGGTCCAGTTGAGTAATCACGGCCAATGCATTGGCTTGGCCACTGGTTACGAGTGCGCCTTCAGTGAACAGCGAGCGACCAATACGACCTGACAGCGGCGCCAGGACCTTGGTGTAGCGCAGGTTTACCTGAGCGGTTTTCAGTGCAGCTTCGGCTTCTAGACGAGCAGCTTCGGCGTTGTCGTATTCCTGACGGCTCACGGCTTGCTCTGCAACCAGTTGCTTGTAGCGATCAGCCAGGGATTTGGCCGATTGCAGGGTCGCCTTGGCGCTCAGCACGCTGCTCTCGTAGATCGCCGGATCGATTTGATACAGCTGCTGGCCTTCTTTAACGTCGCTGCCTTCTTTGAAGTAGCGCTTAAGGATAATGCCGTTCACTTGAGGGCGAACTTCTGCCGAACGGTATGAAGTCGTTCGACCAGGAAGATCGGTAGTCAAGGTAAATGGCTGGGTTTTCAGCGTCACGACGCCGACCTGAGGGGTTTGTGGGGCAGGTGCTGCCTCTTCCTTCTTACATCCGCTGAGCAGCGAAGCTAGGGTGATGGCAGCAACCAGAGCGGTAACAGCTGGCTTAAATTGCATGAAGATCCTCGGGTCAGGCACGCGAAAGCGCACAAGAATAGTGGAAGGGTATAGAAAGCTGTTCCGGGTGGATAATGAGCTTGCTAAGGAATATACTTACATTCATGTCTGTTTGTAAACAGTGGGAACCTGTCGCAAGCCGCGTTCCAGAGTCCATTTTTGAGTCCGTAGTAGACCGGGATAAGGCAGAACAAACGCCACCCGATGCCGGTTTGGATACCGAACTGAAATTGTCCAGACCCTCCTGATTGAGGTTGTGATTGTTATGGTGCGTCGTACCAAAGAAGAAGCTCAGGAAACCCGGAGCAAAATCCTCGAAGCAGCCGAGCAGGCCTTTTATGAAAGAGGGGTTGCCCGCACTACGCTGGCTGATATCGCTGCGTTGGCGGGTGTCACCCGGGGTGCCATTTACTGGCATTTCAGCAACAAGGCTGACCTGGTTCAGGCCATGCTGGACAGCCTGCGCGAACCTTTGGAAGAACTGGCCAAAGCCAGCGAGAGCCAAGAGGAGCTTGATCCGCTGGGTTGCTTGCGCAGTTTGTTGGTCCATTTGTTTCGTCAGGTGGCGACTGATCCGAAAACTCGGCGTATCAATGAGATTTTGTTTCATAAGTGCGAATTCACTGACGAAATGTGCGATTTGCGCCGTCAACGCCAAATGGCAAGTGTCGACTGTAACAGCCGGATCGAGCTCACGCTGAGTAATGCAATCCATCGCGAACAACTCCCTTCGAACCTGGATGCCCGCCGTGCGGCAATCGCTTTGCACGCCTATATAGACGGTATTCTTGGGCAATGGCTGCTGGTTCCCGACTGTTTTGAGCTCTATAAACAAGCTGAAATCTGGGTCGACACCTGCATTGACATGCTGCGGCTCAGTCCTACTCTGCGCAGCCCGGAGCTCAATAGAGCTTGAGTCTAGTTGCCTGAAGGCATAAGGCTAGTGAAGTTTTTACCCGTCGCGTGAATTGATACCAGATGGCCTTTATATATGTCTACGCTGCGGGTTTAAAGTTAGTCAGCTAAGTATTTTGTACTGTAATTGTTACCGGCCTGTTGTCCTCATCGTCCTTGAACGCAAAAAGCCCCGGCTCGCAAGAGACCGGGGCTTTTTGGTGCAGCGTGAATCAGCGTTCGAGATCTTTGATCTTGCCTGGCACGCCATCCCACTCTTCCGCGTCCGGAAGAGCGTCTTTCTTTTCAGTGATGTTTGGCCAGATTTCAGCCAGCTCAACATTCAACTGAATAAATTGTTCCATGCCGGCAGGCACTTCATCTTCAGAGAAGATGGCTTGTGCAGGGCATTCAGGCTCACAAAGCGCGCAGTCAATGCACTCATCCGGGTGAATTACCAGGAAGTTCGGGCCTTCGTAGAAGCAGTCCACCGGACAGACTTCTACGCAGTCGGTGTACTTGCACTTGATGCAGTTGTCGGTGACGACGAAGGTCATTTCTAATTTTCTCCTCAGGCGGCGGCAGCGAAGCCCTTACAGTTCGGGTTCGCAGGGCTCGGGAGTGATATCTACTGACCAGGCTAAAAGGCCAGTAGCATCCCGAACCGCGCGCGATTCTAGCAGCTTTTAAAGGCGTGTCTTTAATGTGTAGAGCAAATCAAGTGCTTTACGCGGCGTCATGTTGTCCAGATCGAGCTTTGACAGGTCATCCAGTACGGGGTGCGGCAGGCTGGCAAACAGATCGCTTTGCTGCGGTACTGCTTTTTTGCCAGGTACTGGTCGCGGTACTTCATGAGGCAGGCTGGTCGTTTCGAGTCGGCTCAAATGTTCACGTGCCCGGGTGATGACATTGGCTGGAACCCCGGCCAATTGTGCAACGGCCAAACCATAGCTTTGACTGGCCGGGCCTGGCAAGACATGGTGCAAAAACACGATGCGTTCATTGTGTTCGGTTGCGCTCAAATGCACGTTGGCGACCAGCGGTTCGTTCTCGGGCAGAACGGTCAGCTCAAAGTAGTGCGTGGCAAACAGGGTGTAAGCGCGCAAGTGGGCGAGGCGCTCGGCGGCGGCCCACGCCAGAGACAAACCATCGAATGTACTGGTGCCGCGGCCTACTTCATCCATCAGCACCAAGCTGCGATCGGTCGCGTTGTGCAGAATATTGGCTGTTTCGCTCATCTCCACCATAAAGGTAGAGCGACCGCCTGCCAGGTCATCGCTGGAGCCGATCCGGGTGAAGATCCGGTCGACCAGTGACAGTTCGCAGCTGGCAGCCGGTACAAAGCTGCCGATATGGGCCAGCAAGACGATCAATGCGGTCTGGCGCATGTAGGTCGATTTACCGCCCATGTTAGGACCGGTGATCACCAGCATGCGGGTTTTGTCATCCAGCGCCAGATCGTTGGCCACAAACGGTGTTGTCAGTACTTGCTCGACCACCGGGTGACGGCCCTGCTCGATACGCATGCACGGCTCGTCGACAAAGCGCGGGCAGTTCAAGTCCAGGTTCAGCGCACGTTCGGCCAGGTTGCTCAGCACATCGAGCTCGGCCAGCGCGGCGGCAGTGTCCTGCAAGGGCGGCAATTCCCCGATCAGAGTTTCCAGCAGCGCTTCGTAGAGCATCTTTTCACGGGCCAGCGCGCGGCTTTTGGCCGACAGGGCTTTATCTTCGAAGGCTTTTAGCTCTGGCGTGATAAAGCGCTCAGCGCCTTTGAGGGTTTGCCGGCGAATGTAGTCAGCAGGTGCTTGTTCGGCCTGTTTGCTCGGCAGCTCGATAAAGTAGCCGTGCACGCGGTTATAACCCACCTTGAGGTGGCTCAGGCCGGTTCGGGCTTTTTCACGCGCTTCAAGATCAATCAGGAACTGCCCGGCGTTCTCGCTCAGCGATTGCAGTTCATCCAGCTCGGCGTCATAACCGGTTTTCAGTACGCCGCCATCACGGATCACCGCGGGCGGGTTGTCATTGATGGCTTTATCCAGCAACGCCGCCAGTTCCGGGTAGGTGCTGGTGATGGTGGCCAGATGTTGCAGGTGTGGGGCTTCGAGGCCGATCATCGCATCTTGCAGCTCAGGCAAAGCGCCCAGGGCATCACGCAAGCGTGCCAGATCTCGCGGGCGAGCATTGCGCAGGCCGATACGCGCCAGAATCCGCTCCAGATCGCCGATCTCTTTAAGCTGCGGTTGCAGTTTCTCAAAGCGATAGCCATCGAGCAGGCAGGTAATCGACGACTGACGGGCCAACAGCACGCTCAAGTCACGCAGCGGGCGGTTCAGCCAGCGGGTCAGCAGGCGGCTGCCCATCGAGGTCTGGCAACGGTCGACCACCGATTGCAAGGTGTTGTCGCGACCACCGGCCAGGTTGGTGTCCAGCTCCAGGTTGCGACGGCTGGCGCCATCCAGCACCACGGTGTCATCCAGACGCTCATGGCGCAGGCTACGCAAATGCGGCAGGGCGGTGCGCTGGGTTTCTTTGGCGTAGCTGAGCAAGCAACCGGCAGCGCCAATTGCCAGGGTCAGGTTTTCGCAACCAAAGCCTTTTAGGTCTTGGGTCGAAAACTGCTGGCACAGGCTTTTAAATGCCGAATCACGTTCAAAGTCCCACGGCGCGCGGCGACGAACGCCACGGCGTTTTTCGGCAGGCAGGCCTTGCGGCCAGTCGTCCGGAATCATCAGCTCCACCGGGTTGATGCGTTCCAGTTCGGCCAACAGGTTTTCCCAGCCTTTAATCTCCAGCACCGAGAAATTGCCGCTGGTGATGTCCATCACCGCCAGGCCAAACAGACGCTCATCGCCCAGTACGGCGGCAATCAGGTTGTCACGGCGTTCATCCAGAAGCGCTTCATCGCTGACGGTGCCCGGCGTGATGATACGCACCACTTGACGCTCGACCGGGCCCTTGCTGGTTGCCGGGTCGCCGATCTGCTCGCAAATCACTACCGACTCGCCTAGCTTGACCAGCTTGGCCAAGTAGCCTTCGGCAGCGTGATAAGGAATACCGCACATCGGAATCGCTTGCCCGGCCGACTGCCCGCGAGCCGTCAGAGTGATGTCCAGCAACTTGGCCGCCTTCTTCGCGTCTTCATAGAAGATCTCGTAGAAGTCGCCCATGCGATAGAACATCAACTGATCGGGGTGCTGGTTTTTGAGGCGCCAGTACTGCTGCATCATCGGCGTGTGGGAGGACAGGTCGGAAGTATTCTTACTCATGAGAAGGCTTAGGCGGATTCGATTAAAAGGTGGGTGAAAAGCGGGCGTCAGGCGCGGCTGTTTCGCAATGGGCGCAAGGTTAACATGTCAGCCCCCCGCATCTACAGGTGCGTGCCAGGCGTGCTGACGCGTTGCTATAAATAGAAGAAATAGCATTTGCCATCTATAAACACGGCCAGCACTATTCTCGGCATGTCCAAACGAAATGTTTCAACGGTCTTGAAAGAACTGCTTGCCCGGCACCAGATCAGCGCGATGACGCTGCATCGGAGCACGGGAGTCCCGCAGTCCACACTCTCGCGAATTTTGAGCGGGAAAATTGTCGATCCTTCCGACAGACATATCTCCAAAATTGCCGAGTACTTCCACATCAGCACTGATCGTCTGAGGGGACGGGATGATCGCGCCGGCTCAGGCTTTTCTGACAATCCACCCAGGCATGCTGAGTTGCGTGATATCTCGTTGTGGGATGACGACACCCCCGTGGCCGATGACGAAGTGTCCATTGCGTTCTTGCGCCAGGTCGAATTGGCCGCGGGTTCGGGGCGTTTTGCCATTGAAGAGAGCGAGCGGGCCAAGTTACGGTTCGGCAAGCGCAGCCTGCGCCACAACGGCGTGGAGTTTGACCAGGCAAAGTGTGTGACGGTACGCGGTGAAAGCATGCTTCCGGTGCTGCGTGACGGCGCCACGGTGGGCGTCAATGTCGGCAAGCGCTCACTTGAGGAGGTCATCGACGGTGACCTGTATGCGCTCAATCACAACGGCCAGTTGCGCGTGAAACAGTTGTATCGTCTGGCCTGTGGCATTCGTTTGCGTAGTTTTAATCGCGATGAATACCCCGATGAGGACTATGACTACTGTGATCTGGAGGATGAGCAACTGGTAATTTTGGGCCACGTCTTCTGGTGGGGCATGTACGCTCGCTAGCCTGCAGTTTTAAGAATGAGCCCACGTCTAAGTGCAATGCTGTTCACATAAGCGAAAGCGAACCCTGTAGGAGCGAGCTTGTCTCGCGATCTTTTGACCTTTTAAAAGCTCGCGAGACAAGCTCGCTCCTACAGTTACTCGTACGCATCTCATAAGTGAACAGCATTACACGTCTAAGTGGGCTTTTTCGTGCTTATTGAAAGACTGATCGCACTGCTCACGTTGCCTTTTCTGGCTGATAGCAGCGTTCAAAACAAATATATGCATTGGTGCATTGACTGTATATCCATACATGCATAGTCTTTGTCTCATCGCGGTTCCCCGATCTGACTCGCGCAGGGATGCAACGCGGCGGGCAGCGCGCCCGCTGTTCAGCTCAGGCCAGAGACTGGCTTTTATCAGTAAGGATTCAGGAGTGATGGCACGATGAATGAGCCGCAAATATTGCAGGATATGCCGCTGCTGCTGGTCATCCTTCTCGCTTTGGTGGGCGGCGTCTTTGGCGAGATGTGGCGCGCTGATAAAGAAGGTGCCAGCGGCTGGCTGCTGGTCCGGCGGCTGGCGTTACGTTCCGGTGCCTGCATGGTGTGTGGTGTTTCCACCTTTATGTTGTTGTACGCCGCCGGGATGTCGATTCTGGCGGCTGGCGCCTTTGGTTGCTTGACCGCGCTGGCGGGGGCCGATGCTGCAATTAGCGTGTATCAACGCTGGGCAGCCAAGCGCCTGGGGGTCGACAGCGCAGCGCCGGACTCGCGTAGCGAACGCTAGGCTTGGGCGGCATCGCCTTGCAACGCTCACCGGCTCGTGTAGGTTATGGCGCTTGGGCGTACCCACAGGAGAACCTCATGGACCCACTCTCTCAACTGGCGGCTGAACTTGGGCGCCATCTACAGACTCTTAACGCTCACGTGACAACCGCCGAGTCGTGCACGGGCGGGGGTATTGCAGAAGCCATCACCCGTATCGCCGGCAGTTCTGCCTGGTTCGAGGCGGGGTTTGTGACCTATTCCAATCAGCAAAAGACCCGGCAGCTTGATGTGCCGCAGGCGCTGTTTACTCAGGTTGGAGCCGTGAGCCGTGAAGTGGTCGAGGCGATGGTCCGCGGCGCGCAGGCGCACAGTGATGCACGCTTTGCTGTCGCCGTCAGTGGCGTCGCCGGCCCGGGCGGCGGTTCGCCAGAGAAACCGGTGGGCACGGTCTGGCTGGCGTGGGGCGTTGGTGACGAGGTGACGGCCGAGTGCAGGCACTTCCCGGGTGATCGCGATGAGGTCCGTCGACAAACCGTTATTGCGGCGCTGGAAGGCCTAATACGCCGAACGGTACGAGAAATAGAAAATCAGGGGTAGGCGATCGTTTAACCCTGTGGAATAATACTGGCTACTTATACAGTTATCGGCCGTCATGGCCTTATTGATTTTGAGAGGACTTTAATGGACGACAACAAGAAGAAAGCCTTGGCTGCGGCCCTGGGTCAGATCGAACGTCAATTCGGCAAAGGCGCCGTCATGTTGATGGGCGATCAAGATCGCCAGCCAATCCCTGCTATCTCTACAGGTTCGCTGGGTCTGGACATCGCGCTGGGCATTGGCGGTCTGCCAAAAGGCCGTATTGTTGAAATCTACGGTCCAGAGTCCTCGGGTAAAACCACCCTGACGTTGTCTGTGATTGCACAAGCGCAAAAAGCGGGTGCAACCTGTGCCTTCGTTGACGCCGAGCACGCGCTTGACCCTGAATATGCGGGCAAGCTGGGTGTGAACGTCGATGACCTGCTGGTTTCCCAGCCCGATACGGGCGAGCAGGCGCTGGAAATTACCGACATGCTGGTGCGTTCCAACGCCGTTGACGTGATCATCATCGACTCCGTGGCCGCGCTGACCCCTAAAGCTGAAATTGAAGGCGATATGGGCGACGCACACGTGGGCTTGCAAGCCCGTTTGATGTCGCAAGCACTGCGTAAAATCACCGGTAACATCAAAAACGCCAACTGCCTGGTGATCTTCATCAACCAGATCCGTATGAAGATCGGCGTAATGTTCGGTAGCCCGGAAACCACTACCGGTGGTAACGCCCTGAAGTTCTACTCGTCTGTTCGTCTGGACATCCGTCGTACGGGTGCCGTGAAAGAAGGCGACGTGGTGGTGGGTAGCGAAACCCGCGTCAAAGTGGTCAAGAACAAAGTGGCACCGCCATTCCGTCAGGCCGAGTTCCAGATTCTTTACGGCAAGGGCATCTACCTCAACGGTGAGATGATCGACCTGGGCGTATTGCACGGCTTCGTTGAAAAAGCGGGTGCCTGGTACAGCTACAACGGCAACAAAATTGGTCAGGGCAAGGCGAACTCCGCCAAGTTCCTGGACGATAACCCGGACATCAAGGACGCCCTCGAGAAACAACTGCGCGCCAAGCTGTTGGGCCCAAAAACTGACAGCGAGCTGGCCGAGCTGAAAGTTATGCCGAAAATGAGCAAGGCTGCCAAAGCGGCTGCTGAAGAAGCAGAAGCGGCAGAAATCGAGTTCGAAAACTCTGCAGAAAACGATAACTGATACAACTCATGACTGTCGTTTTGGATAACCTCGTCGCGGTGCGACGAGCTGCAATGGACCTGCTCGCGCGACGCGAGCATGGTCGAGTCGAGCTGATACGTAAGTTGCGTCAGCGCGGAGCTTGCCCCGACATGATCGACATCGCCCTCGACCGTTTAACGGAAGAAGGGCTGTTGTCGGAGTCGCGTTACCTCGAAAGCTATATCAATTACCGTGCAGGCTCTGGCTATGGCCCTTTGCGTATTCGCGAAGAGCTTGGGCAACGCGGTTTGTCGCGTGGCGATATTGAAGAGGCGTTGCGCGAGAGTGGCTTTAACTGGCAAGAACAGCTTGAAGACACCTGGCGTCGCAAGTTCGCAGGCAAGTTGCCCGAAGATGCAAAAGAGCGTGCCCGCCAAGGCCGCTTCTTGAGTTATCGCGGTTATACGATGGACATGATTGGTCGCGTATTAAGCGGCCGAGAATTCGACGACTAGCGACTACCCCGTAGTCGCTGCCGAAGGATGCGATGGGTCGCGCAGCGGCCCTGTTTCTAATCCAGACACCCAACTCTGACGTCAGCCTTATTCCGCCAGCGATTCACACTCTGCCGACGTGGCTGCCATGTCGGTCATTTCCCAGTGTTGCGGCAGATTGATAAAGTCGACCAACTCCCGCAAACGTCCCTGATTACGCCCGCTGAATGCAAAGCTCAAACGGTATAAGTTGAGTGACGCGTCATGATCTATGCCGTCATCCGACGACTGACAAAACCCATTACTCAAGCAGATATCGGCGAATGCTTTTTGGATATGCGCCAGCGCGTGCACATTGAGCGGGTACTTCATGCGCACAACGAACGTTTTATTCAGCCAGCGGGTTGAATGGAAGTTGTTATAAAACTGATTGATCTCAGCCAATGCCTCTTCGGCACTGTAGGTAAAGCGCATCAGTTTCAGATCGTTAGGCAGAATGTACTGATTGGCTTCCAGCTCGTTGTGGACGAACTCCAGCGCACTTTTCCAATAGGTGCCGCCCGGCATGTCCAGCAACACGATGGGCACCAAAGGAGACTTGCCGGTTTGAATCAGCGTCAAGACTTCCAAGGCTTCATCCAGCGTGCCAAAGCCACCAGGGCACATGACCAGAGCGTCTGCCTCCTTGATGAAAAACAGCTTGCGGGTGAAGAAGAAGTGGAAGGCCAGCAGGTTGGCAGAGCCATTGATCGTCGGGTTGGCGCGCTGCTCAAAAGGCAGGGTGATATTGAACCCCAGGCTGTGTTCAAGCCCCGCGCCTTCGTGGGCGGCGCCCATGATGCCAGCACCGCCTCCGGTAATGACCATCATGTCGGCGCGTGCCAGTGTCGCACCCACTTCACGGGCCAGTGCATACAGCGGGTGTTCTACCGGGGTGCGTGCCGATCCGAAGACCGTGACTTTGCGGCGGCCTTTGAAGGTTTGCAGTACACGGAAGGTTTTTTCCAGCTCGCGAACAGCTTGCAACATGATCTTGGCGTTCCAGCGATCAAGATCATCGTGGGCCATGCGCAAAACAGTGAACAACATTTCGCGATACAGCGGCCGGTTGGGGCTGTCGGGTGCGACAAGCTGCAACTGCGCGTCCACGTGTTGAGCGAGGTCGAGGCCCTGGCCCTCGAAATACAGGGGCAGGGAATCACTGGATTGATCGGGCATGCATTACTCCTTCAACACAACATCCTTTAAAACGCCGCACGTGGGGCTGCCCCCCAAGACACAGCGTGTCACCATCATGCCTTGATAATGGTCCTGAGTTGTTGGCGCTGGCAACCGCTAATTGGCTGATGTAAATGAAGAATTGGAGAGGAGGAGGGTGCACGCCATTGTTATCAACGGCGTGCAACAGACGCGGAATCAGCCTTTGCGCTTGCAGTTATCGGCGCGGATGTCTTGGGTCAGTACCGATTTGTTATTGCCGTATTCCCGGATGTCGAAGCGCATGGTGGCACCACGGGCCAACAGTTTGCGGAAATTGGGGTCGCTGCAAACGCTACGGCCTAGCTGCGGGACGGCCAACTCGGGAGCAGAGCGCATTTTGGCGGCCATGTTCGGGCTGGCTTCCAGGCTGTTGATCAGTACGGTGCCATCAACCGTGAAGCCTTTATCCAGCAAATCGGGGCTGATAGCCCGTGGTTTCCCAACGTTGCTGGCTTCTGCGGTCGCTTGCAGGGACTTGTTCAGATTGAATTCTGCAAGAGAGGCCGCTTGCGCGCCCAAAGGCAGTGCCAGCATTAAGGCTACGGTTGGAATAATAGTGCGCAACATGAAACTCTCCTGTTGTACGTGACGCAGGCTTTGACCCACCATCGATCTGTGCGTTCAGTGGCGCAGGAGTATAGGTCAGCATTGTGTGTCAGGAAATGCCCGTGGTCATGGTTTGGCATGCAGGCGTGCGGCCTCTGGTAGACTGCGCGCCTTCCTCTATTGAATCCGCTTCTGCGCCAAACCGTGGCGAATCAGCGGTTGCTGGCGTAAGTAAAAACCCATGACCTTGATGACCTTTTCCCCTAACGCTGTAGCCCGTTTGCGAGACGAGCGCGAAGAGGAAAGCACTAAACCTTATTTGGCGCGTGGCTCTCGTGCACCGCGTTGCCATACCTGCCGTGTGATTGAAAGCCATTGCCTGTGCCGGTGGCGGCCAAAGGTCAACACGCGCGCGGGCGTTTGCTTGCTCATGACTAAAAAGGAAGTGTTCAAGCCGAGTAATACCGGCTGGTTAATCGCGGACGTGGTCAGCGACAACTTCGCCTTTATCTGGTCGCGTACTGAAACCGATAAAGACCTGCTGGCGTTGTTGGCTGATCCGCAGTGGCAGCCTTATCTGGTGTTTCCCGGCGAGTATGTAGCAGCTGAGCGAGTCACCCACACCGTCGAAGTCGACAGCAGCAAGCGGCCGCTGTTTATTCTGCTGGATGCGACCTGGACTGAAGCGCGCAAGATCTTTCGCAAAAGCCCGTATCTGGATGGTTTGCCGATCCTGAGCCTTTTGCCTGAAAAGCTCTCACGCTACCGGTTGCGTCGTTCAACGCGCAGTGAGCATTTGTGTACCGCCGAAGTGGCCAGTTTGTGCCTTGATCTGGCTGGCGATACGCAAGCATCGGCTGCCCTGGATGCGTACTTTGATGTGTTCAGCCAGCATTACCTGGATGCCAAAAACCAGTTGCCGGTGAATGAGTCGAGTACAGCGCATCAAGAACTGGGCTTTTTTGTAAAAGACCTTTCTCAGATCCGGGCTCAATAGACTAAAGAAGTAGCGCTACAATTTTCGAAGCGAAATAAGCGGCTGGCCCCATTCCATTTGAATGCTGGCGCAGTAATGGCTGTTACTGGACCTTGGTGTCAGGTTTTACGCTTGACCCTACAGTTTTGGCTGGGCATGCTTGGCGCCGATTCGGCGGCAGATGCTGCTCAAACGCTTATAAGTTCTAACTTCTAGCGTAAATCTTGCCCTTTGATGCACAGTTTTCAAACTGTTGCTCGAGTTGCCTTAGCGGGTTCTGGTTTTAAACTTGGCCCGCCTGAAAAACAGGATCATTTAAACAATGGCCACATACGAAATCCTGATTGCTGATGACCATCCGTTGTTTCGCAGTGCCTTGCACCAGGCCGTTGCCCTGGGTTTGGGCTCTGATGTTCGCTTGGTCGAGGTCGCCAGTATTGCCGAGCTGGAAAAACAGCTGGCGATAAAGGCCGATTGGGATCTGGTGCTGCTCGACTTGAACATGCCAGGTGCTTACGGTTTCTCCGGGTTGGTGTTGTTGCGCGGTCAGTACCCGCAAATCCCGGTGGTGATGGTGTCTGCTCAAGAAGAGGCCTCGGTCATGGTGCGCTCGCGAGAGTTTGGCGCCAGTGGCTTTATTCCTAAATCCAGTTCAATGGAAGCCATTCAAAACGCTGTGCGCACGGTACTGGATGGCGATGTTTCCTGGCCGCCCCAAGCCTTTGAAGAAGTGCCGGTTTCGGCAGAAGCCAAAGCGGCCAGCGAAGGCTTGGCCAGCCTGACACCTCAACAGTTCCGGGTTTTGACCATGGTTTGCGAGGGGTTGCTGAACAAGCAGATCGCCTACGAGTTGAGCGTTTCGGAAGCGACGATCAAAGCGCATGTGACAGCGATTTTCCGCAAGTTGGGGGTGCGTACCCGCACTCAGGCCGCGCTGCTGCTGCAACAACTCGAATCTATATCGAGCCATTAAACTGTCAAACTTCACGCATTTTTGACGCGGCCTGATTTAGCTTTTTCCACTCATTTTTTACGCAGTTGCCTATCTATGTCACCTTTCAAGGGTAAAACCGGATTTAAACGGATTTTGAATGCTGGCGGTTACTCGCTGGACGGTTTGCGTGCAGCGTTTACCGGTGAGGCGGCATTTCGCCAATTGGTGCTGCTCAATGTGGTGCTGATCCCGCTGACGTTCCTCCTGGATGTCAGCCGGGTCGAGCGAGCACTGCTGATAGCGGTATGCCTGTTGGCGTTGATTGTCGAGCTGCTTAACTCAGCCATTGAAGCGGCGATCGATCGAATTTCCCTCGACTTGCACCCGCTGTCAAAGAACGCCAAGGACATGGGCAGCGCCGCACAGTTTGTCGTGCTGACCCTGATTGCCGTGGTGTGGGCGGTGATTCTGCTTTAAGCGATCGCAGGCAGAACAATTTCGTCGCTGCGCTGAACCCCGGCGGTAAAGGCGCGGCACAGCTCCAGAAATTCGCGCATGGCGGAGGTTTGATACTTCTTCTTGTGCCAGATAAAGAAAAACTGCCGCGCCAGATCCAGGTCAGGGGTTTCGACCGCTACCAGGCTGCCGCGACGGAAAGCGTCACGCAGTGCCAGGCGCGAGATACAACCGATGCCCAAGCCGGACTCAACGGCCCGCTTGATCGCTTCGGTGTGTTCCAGCTCAAGGCGGATGTTAAGCGCGCTTTGATGATGGCGCATGGCTTGATCGAACGTGAGGCGCGTGCCCGAACCTTGTTCACGTAAAATCCAGGCTTCGCGGGTCAGTTCTTCGAGGGTGGCATGCCCACGGGCGGCCAGTGGGTGTTGAGGGGCGCAAAAGACTACCAGCTCGTCTTCAACCCAGCTCTGAACGTCGATGTCCGGGTGGCTGCAGTCGCCTTCGATCAGACCCAGATCAATTTCATAGTGAGCAACTTGTTGCACGATATGAGCGGTGTTTTGGACAATCAGTTTGACCTGGCTTTCCGGGTGAGCCTGCATGAAGCTGCCAATCAGCAAGGTTGCCAGGTAATTGCCAATCGTCAGGGTCGCGCCGACGGTCAGTGAGCCAAAGCCGGACTTGCCGTTAAGCAAGTCTTCGATTTCCTTGGCCTGGTCCAGCAAGGCGACGGCCTGTGGCAATAACTGCCGACCCAGGGCGTTGAGGCTTAAGCGCTTGCCCGCGCGGTCGAACAGTTGGCAACTGGTCTGTCGCTCCAGTTCGGTGATTGAGGTACTGGCTGCCGATTGTGAAAGGGCCAACAAGCCTGCCGCACGGGACACGCTCTCTTGTTGGGCGACGGTAACGAACACCTGGAGTTGTCTGAGAGTAAATCGCATATCGATATAACCGATAACCCTTATCTTAATAATTCAGTTAACAGATATTGTCGTCGCCATTAGAATGCTGTGCAATTGCGCTCATAGTCAGCGCTGGCGAATTTAGGAGCCCCGTACATGAGCAACATGAACCACGAACGTGTCCTCAGTGTTCACCACTGGAACGACACCCTTTTCAGTTTCAAGTGCACCCGTGATCCGGGCCTGCGCTTTGAGAACGGTCAGTTCGTGATGATCGGCCTGCAACAGCCCAATGGCCGTCCGCTTATGCGCGCCTACTCCATTGCCAGCCCGAACTGGGAAGAGCATCTGGAGTTCTTCAGCATCAAGGTGCCGGATGGTCCGTTGACCTCCCAGTTGCAGCATTTGAAAGAAGGCGACGAGATCATCATCAGCAAGAAGCCTACGGGTACGCTGGTGCTGGACGACTTGAAGCCTGGCAAGCATCTGTACCTGCTGAGCACGGGCACTGGCCTGGCTCCTTTCATGAGCGTGATTCAGGACCCGGAAACCTACGAGCGTTTCGAAAAAGTGATCCTGTGCCATGGCGTGCGTTACGTCAACGAAGTTGCGTACCGCGAGTTCATCACCGAGCACCTGCCGCAGAACGAATTCTTCGGTGAAGCGCTGCGTGACAAGCTGATCTACTACCCAACCGTGACCCGCGAGCCGTTTGAAAACCAGGGCCGTCTGACTGACCTGATGCGCAGCGGCAAACTGTTCAGCGACATCGGCCTGCCGCCGATCAACCCGCAGGACGACCGTGCCATGCTGTGCGGCAGCCCAAGCATGCTCGACGAAACCAGCGAAGTGCTGAACAGCTTCGGCCTGACCGTTTCGCCACGTATGCGTGAGCCGGGTGATTACCTGATCGAGCGCGCCTTCGTCGAGAAGTAAGCGTCGCTGCACAAAAAAGCCCGCGTACCTCAAGGTAGCGCGGGCTTTTTATTGTTGGCGACGACAGGACCTGTAGCAGCTCGCCTCGCGATCCCTTGATCCTGGTGCTTAACCCTGGCTGGCTAAAACAACCTCAAGCACACGAATCACCCCCGGCTCCGGATAATGCCAGCGCACATCCAGATCCCAGAACTGCGCACCGTATTCACGCTCTGCAGTCGGCGTTTGGTAAGCCGGGCGTGGGTCTTGCGCCAGGCATTGCTCAATCAGCGCCACCAACGGTTCCTGCAAACGCAACCCATGGGCGTGCGCTTCGTGCAGCGCCGAGTCAGCCCACTGCACGGGGATCAGCACCGGCGCCGCGCTGGCCATGCTGTTGCTCGCACTGCTGATAATGTCGGCGTAGGGCACATACGGCTTGATATCGAGAATCGGCGTCCCGTCGAGCAGGTCAATGCCCGAAATGTGCAAGCGACCGGCTTCGACCTTATCCAGTTTGACCACCGACTGGCCGATTCCATTGGGCCGGTGAGTCGCGCGGGTGGCAAACACCCCCATGGACTTATTGCCGCCCAGGCGTGGCGGGCGCACCTTAAGCCGGGGCTTGTCTTCCAGTGCCTGGTGAAACACAAACAACAGCCACACATGACTGGCCTGCTCAAGGCCTTGCACGGCATCGCCTTGGTCAAAGGGCGCAACCAGCTCCAGAACACCCCTGGCAGCGGGTGCCAGTTGGGGTTGTCGCGGGATGGCAAACTTCTCCTTGAAACAGGAGCGCACAAAGCCGACAGGCGAGACGGTGTAAGTCATGTGTTTGTCGCCGTATCAGCCACGAACCCGCAGGGTTAGCCCCTTCAGGAAGTTGCGCAGCAGTTGGTCGCCACAGGTGCGGTAGTTGTTGTGGCCGAATTTGCGGAACAGGGCGCTCAGTTCTGGTTTGGATACCGGGAAATCAACCGACTTGAGGATCGCGTGCATGTCGTCCTCTTTCAGTTCGAACGCCACGCGCAGTTTTTTCAGGATGATGTTGTTGGTCACAGGCAGTTCAACCGGCTGTGCTGGACGGCTGTCGTCTTTGCCGCGCTTGAAGATCACCAGGCCATCAAGAAAGTGCGCCATGACGTCGTCCGGGCAGCGAACAAAGCCTTCTTCTTCGTCTTTTTTGAGGTAGGTTTCGATGTCAGCTTTGGTGACGTCCAAACCGCCCAGTTTGATGATCTCGACAACTTTGTTGTCGCTGATGTCTAGCATGTAGCGCACGCTGCGCAGTACGTCGTTATGAATCATGTGGGTAATCCTGATAATCAGCAGTGAGCACCGCAGGCAAGGCTGCGGTGTCGAAATAGGTGGGCGCGGCCGTGTTTAGAACTTTTCTTTGGCCGTCATGTAGCGCCATTGGCCAACGGGCAGCTTGCCCATCGAGACGCCGCCAATACGAATCCGGCGAATCGAAATAACGGTGAGGCCTACGGCCTGGCAGAACAATGCAATCACGCCCGGTTGCGGGTTCTTCATGGCAAAGCGTAGGCGGTTTTCACTCTGCCAGCTGGCTTTGACCGCAGGCAGCTCGCGACCTTTGTAGGTCAGGCCGTGGTTGAGCCGGTTAAGGCCATGGGGAGCCATCTCGCCCGACACTTCGACCACGTACTCCTGCTCGATCTTGCTGGCATCGGCGGTCAGCTTGCGGACGATTTTCCAGTCCTGGGTAAACACCAGCAAACCGCTGGCGTTGGCTTGCAGCTCGTTGCCCACGCTCAAACGCAGAAAGTGCCCTTTAAGCGGGCGCTTGCCGAAGCGGTGTTCTTCGCTCAGGGTTTGAGGGTTGAGCAGTTGCATGGCGCTGTCAGTGTCCAGGCCCGCCGGTGCGTTGAGCAGCAGGGTTACAGGCTCTGGCGCCGTGGCCTTGGCGTGAGGATCAAGTTCGACCTTTTGCTGGTCGACCTTGAATTGCGGTTCGTCGATGACTTCGCCATCTACCGTGACCCAGCCACCTTCAATGAACAGTTCGGCCTCACGGCGCGAGCAACCGACGAGTTCGATGAGGCGTTTGGAGAGACGTATCGGTTCAGACATGACAGGGGCCGTAATGGAATTGGGCGGCTATTGTACCCGCCTGGCGCCGGTTAAGCCCGGCAACATTTGCCTTAACTGCGCGCCAGCGGCTTTTGGCGTTTGTAGCGCAGGTGCAGCAACGGATAAGGCTGGCCCAGGCCGTCGTTTTCGCAGCGCCCGATCACCTCAAAGCCTTGTTTGAAGTAAAAGCCGATGGCTTGCGGGTTTTGCTCGTTGACGTCCAGCCTCTCGGCATTCAGCTCGTTGATGGCGAACAGGAGCAGGCACTTGCCAACGCCTTGGCCGCGGTAGTCAGGGTGGATGAAGAGCATTTCAACTTTGCCGGCGGCAACCCCGGCGAAACCTGCAATGCGCTTGCTGGAAGGGTCTTTGCAGCAAATCAGCATCACCGCGTCCAGGTACTGGCTGATGACCAGTTGGCGCAGCAAGACAATGTAACTGTCGGGTAAAAAATCATGGGTGGCTCGAACGGACGCTTCCCACACCTCGGTTAATGCTTCGAAATCTCTGAGACGTGGCGTTTGGATAGCCCATTGTTGTTTCATCGTGCGTGTCTCCGACACTGATGATTGAGGAGCCTCCTAACAATAGCCGTAAAAAAAGCCCTGACGCATTGGCGGCAGGGCTTTTTTTAAGCGCAGCGTGTGGCTTACAACGCTTCAGCCCACAAGTCGTACTCGTCGGCGTCGGTCACGCGGCACATGATCTTGTCGCCCGGCTTGATGTCTTTCTCGGTGGCGATAAACACGTTGCCGTCGATTTCCGGGGCGTCGAAGAAGCAGCGGCCAACAGCGCCTTGCTCGTCAACTTCGTCGATCAGGACTTCAATTTCCTTGCCGATCTTCAGTTGCAGGCGTGCCGCACTGATAGCTTGCTGGTGCGCCATAAAGCGCTCCCAACGGTCCTGTTTGACGTCGTCCGGTACGATGGCAGCGTCCAGCAGGTTGGCCGGGGCGCCTTCAACGGGCGAGTACTGGAAGCAACCTACGCGGTCCAGTTGCGCTTCTGTCAGCCAGTCCAGCAGGTACTGGAAGTCTTCTTCTGTTTCACCCGGGAAGCCGACGATAAAGGTCGAACGGATGATCAGTTCCGGGCAGATCTCGCGCCAGTTTTTGATGCGGGCCAGAGTCTTGTCTTCAAAGGCGGGACGTTTCATGGCCTTGAGTACTTTAGGGCTGGCGTGCTGGAACGGGATGTCCAGGTACGGCAGGATCTTGCCGGCCGCCATCAACGGGATCAACTCGTCAACGTGCGGGTACGGGTACACGTAATGCAGGCGAACCCAGACACCCAGTGTGCTCAAGGCTTCGCACAGCTCGGTCATGCGGGTCTTGACCGGCGCGCCGTTCCAGAAACCGGTGCGGTATTTGACGTCGACGCCGTAGGCGCTGGTGTCCTGGGAGATCACCAGCAGCTCTTTAACCCCGGCTTTAACCAGGCGCTGAGCTTCGTCCAGCACATCGCCCACCGGGCGGCTGACCAATTTGCCGCGCATCGAAGGAATGATGCAGAAGCTGCAGCTATGGTTACAGCCTTCAGAAATCTTCAGGTACGCGTAATGGCGCGGCGTCAGCTTGATGCCTTGTGGCGGCACCAGGTCGATCAGCGGGTTGTGGTCCTGACGGGGCGGCACCACTTCGTGAACCGCGTTGACCACTTGCTCGTACTGCTGAGGGCCGGTCACGGCGAGCACGCTCGGGTGCACGTCGCGGATGTTGCCTTCTTCGACGCCCATGCAGCCGGTCACGATGACCTTGCCGTTTTCCTTGATGGCTTCGCCGATGACTTCCAGCGATTCAGCCTTGGCGCTGTCGATAAAGCCGCAGGTGTTGACCACCACGACGTCGGCGTCCTGGTAGGTGGAAACAACGTCGTAGCCTTCCATGCGCAGTTGCGTAAGGATGCGCTCGGAGTCGACCAGCGCTTTCGGGCAACCCAAGGAAACAAAGCCAACCTTAGGGTTGGCTGGCGTGGTAACGGTGGACATGGCGAACCTCGGTATGTAGTGACGTTACATGCCCGTAAAGGCTGCACGACGAACGGGCGCTTGGAGTTTGCGCGCCTCTGATCAAAAAAAGTGCGCAATTTTAGCTATGGTGAACGCACTTGACCAGCGTTATACGGGGATTTACGACGAGTGCTGCGCTATGCTGCGCGCCGTTGCGAAACCCGCTTTTTAACGAAGCTGATTTCGTTGGTAAAAGTCGTGGCTAACAGTCAGAAAATCAGAGCATGCTGCACACCAAATGCGGCGCTCGCCATGAAGAAACACGGTCCAAAGTCGTAGGAGTGGTTAATGGGGCATGTCAGTAGTCCGGCAACAGAAGACGGTCACTCAAAGGCAAAACCTATCGGAATGCTGGTTGCCGCGGTTGGCGTGGTATATGGCGATATCGGTACCAGCCCGCTGTACACCCTTAAAGAGGTGTTTACAGGCGGGTATGGCGTACAGGTTAACCACGATGGTGTCTTCGGCATTTTGGCGTTGATCCTGTGGTCGCTGATCTGGGTGGTCTCGATCAAGTACGTGCTGTTTATCCTGCGCGCCGACAACGAAGGCGAGGGCGGGATCATGGCCCTTACTGCGCTGGCGCGCCGCGCGGCCTCGCCTTATCCCAAGTTGCGCACGGTGCTGGTAATTCTGGGGTTGATCGGCGCTTCGCTGTTCTATGGCGACAGCATGATTACCCCGGCCATTTCCGTGTTGTCGGCGGTTGAAGGTCTGGAGCTGGCGTTTGCCGGGCTGGATCGCTGGGTCGTGCCGCTGGCGCTGATTGTGTTGATCGCGCTGTTTTTGATTCAGCGTCGCGGCACGGCCACACTCGGCAAGCTGTTCGGGCCGATCATGGTGCTGTGGTTTGTGGTGCTCGGTGGCCTGGGGATTCATGGCATCGCTCAGCACCCGGAGGTGCTTAACGCGCTGAACCCGGTGTGGGGCGTGCGTTTCTTTGTCTCGCACCCGGGCATGGGGGTGGCGATTCTGGGCGCGGTGGTGCTGGCGTTGACCGGTGCTGAAGCGCTGTACGCCGACATGGGCCACTTTGGGCGCAAGCCGATTGCCCGCGCCTGGTTCATTCTGGTGCTGCCTGCGCTGGTGCTCAATTACTTCGGCCAAGGGGCTTTGCTTCTGGAAAACCCGGAAGCGGCGCGTAACCCGTTCTACCTGCTGGCACCAAGCTGGGCGTTGATCCCTCTGGTGGGGCTGGCCACGCTGGCCACCGTTATTGCCTCTCAGGCAGTGATTTCCGGGGCCTTCTCGTTGACCCGCCAGGCCATTCAACTGGGCTACATCCCGCGCATGCACATTCAGCACACGTCCAGTGCCGAGCAGGGGCAGATCTATATCGGCGCGGTGAACTGGTCGTTGATGGTCGGGGTTATTTTGCTGGTGTTGGGCTTTGAGTCGTCGGGCGCCCTGGCGTCGGCCTACGGTGTGGCCGTGACCGGGACCATGTTGATCACCAGTATTCTGGTGTCGGCGGTCATGCTCATGCTGTGGAAGTGGCCACCTGTGTTGGCGGTGCCGGTGTTGGTCGGCTTTCTGCTGGTTGACGGCCTGTTCTTCGCCGCCAACGTACCGAAAATCGTCCAGGGCGGTGCCTTCCCGGTATTGGCGGGGATCGTGCTGTTTATCCTGATGACCACCTGGCGGCGCGGCAAACAATTGCTGGTTGATCGTCTGGATGAAAGCGCGTTGCCGCTACCGCTGTTTATCAGCAGCATCCGTGTTCAGCCGCCGCATCGGGTGCAAGGCACCGCGGTGTTCCTGACCGCCCGGCCAGACGCAGTGCCGCACGCGCTGTTGCATAACCTGCTGCACAACCAGGTGCTGCATGAGCAAGTGGTCTTGCTCACCGTGGTCAACGAAGACACGCCACGCGTGCCTGCGCAGCGGCGGTTTGAAGTGGATGCTTACGGTGAGGGGTTCTTCCGGGTCATCTTGCACTTTGGCTTTATGGATGAAACGGACGTGCCCGAGGCGCTCAAACTGTGCCATCTCGACGAGCTGGACTTCAGCCCGATGCGCACGACCTACTTCCTCAGTCGCGAGACGGTCATTGCTTCCAAGCTGGTGGGGATGGCGCGTTGGCGGGAAGGGTTGTTCGCCTTCATGTTGAAGAACGCCAACAGCAACTTGCGCTTCTTTAACCTGCCGGTAAACCGGGTGATCGAACTGGGAACCCAGGTCGAGATGTAAGCCGTCCTGTAGCGACGTTAAAACTCTGTAGGAGCGAGCTTGTCTCGCGATCTTTTAAGATCAAAAGATCGCGAGGCAAGCTCGCTCTTATCAAACATAAAATAAGTGATTGATTTTAAAGGATTTGTAGGAGCGAGCTTGCTCGCGAGCTGTTGATCTAGATCTTGCTTTTGATCTTGATCTAAAAGGCCCCATTAAACCACGCTGGCCGAACGCAGGTTTTGCGCAG